>JBBQKY010000031.1:0-18961 GCA_038327385.1 Propionibacteriales bacterium | reverse complement strand
GCTGTCCGGATTAGGGCTGGCTGGCTCAGGCTCGGAGCTCATACCGAGGGTTGTAGATGATCCGCTGCCCGTCCTGGTAGGAGACCCGGCCGGACGCGACCAGGCTGGCGCCACACTTGATCCCGGCGATCTTGCGCCTGCCGAGCCAGACCAGGGTGACAGCACCCGACCCGTCGTAGAGCGACGCCTCGAGGGTGGGCGTGCCGGCGCGCGGCGCGAGCGAGACGTTCTTCACCTCGCCGTAGACGGTCACCACCTCGCGGTCGTGGGTGCCGTTGATCATCTGGCATCCCTGCACCTGCCGCTCCGCCTGGAGCTCGTCGGCCTCGAGCTCGGCTGGCGTCGCCGAGAACTTCCGCAGGACCCGTTGTAGTAGCCCGTTGCCAGGTTCGGTGGTCATGCCGCCAGTTTACCGGCCGTCGTCAGCTGTCTCCTCCGGCGCCTCGGCCTCTGCCTCTGCTTCCGCCATCAGCTGCGCCTGTGCCTGCGGGGGCATCCGCATGGCGATCGTGTCGCGCGGTGCCATCGGCTCGTTGCCGCGAACGACGATCACGTTCCGGAAGGCTGCCTCGAGCGGGCCCTCGGGGTCGGGCTCGACGGCGCTCTTGCCGAGGAACGTGCCACGCAGCAACCAGCGCGGACCCTCCACGCCGACGATCCTGCTGGGCTGGACGGCCTGGCGCCCGTCCGGGCTCTGGACGGGCACGGACAGGCTCAGCTCGACACCGAACTCACCGTCCACCTCCGTGGCGGTCCCCCCGCGTCGTACTGCCTCGGCCGCGATGTCCTGGCGCACCTCGTCCCAGATGCGGCCGTTCCTCGGCGCGGCGAAGGCCCGCACCTCAAGCCCGGAGTCCGGTCCGGCCAGGAGCACGGCAGCCACGGTGCCCTCCTGGTCCTCGACCTGCAGCCGGAGCTCGATGCCCTCCACCCCCTTGACCACGAGCCCGCCGAGGTCGATGTAGCCGTCCTCCGCCTGGTCGGCGGAGGTCTCGTCACGGTCCCAGGGGCCTCGTGGCCGCTCGCGCTGCAGCTCTGCGAGCTCGTCGGTGTCGTGGGGTTCACCGCTCGGGTCAGCTGGCCTGTCCGCCGACCGACGACGAAAGATCACGGCTTCTCCTCATCGGTCGAGCCGTAACCGCCGGCACCGCGGTCGGAGCCTGGCAGTGTGTCGACCTCGATGAACCTGGCGCGTTCGACCTGCTGGAAGACGACCTGGGCGATCCGGTCCCCCCGGCGTAGCTGCACCGCGTGCTCCGCGTCGAGGTTGACGAGCAGCACCTCGATCTCCCCTCGGTAACCGGCGTCCACCGTGCCCGGGGCGTTGACGATCGACACGCCCGACGCGGCGGCCAGGCCCGACCGAGGATGGATCAGCGCGACGTACCCGTCCGGGAGCGCGATGCTCACGCCGGTCGGGACCTTCGCGCGCTCACCGGGCGCAAGCCGGACGTCCACGGTGGTGACGAGGTCGGCACCGGCATCGCCTGGGTGTGCGTAGCTGGGCAGCGGGAGGGTGGCGTCGTGCCGCCGTACCAACACGTCGAGCATCTTGGGCTTCCTCCGGACTCGGGTCTGCGAACGGGCTGCCACCCGACGCACAGACTACCCGCGGCGCCAGCATGGCACGCTGGCTGCTGTGCAGGCAGCCGGCGACGTCTACGAGGAGACGCTCGTGGTCCCGACGAGCTGGTGGCTGATGGGCAGCGGCCTGGTGGCATCGGTGGCCTGGGCCTTCTACGTGGCGACGCCGCTGCTGGTCACGTCCGTGGCGGCTGCGGTTGCCGCCGTCATCGTCTTCGCCGGACTCGCGCGGTACGGCGCTGCGCGGGTGGCCACCGACCCGGACGGTTTCAGCGCCGGCCGGGCACTGCTGCCCTACCGTTACGCCGGACGAGTCGAGGCGCTCGACGAGACGGCGACTCGCCGGGTGCTCGGAGTCGACGCGGATGCCCGCGCCTACCTGCTGGTGCGGGCCTACTGTCGCGGGGCGGTCAAGGTCACCGTCGAGGACCGCGCCGACCCGACGCCGTACTGGCTCGTCTCGACCCGTCGTCCCGCCGAGCTCGCAGCGAGCCTGGCCGCACGCACCGTGCAAGACTAGGCATCCCGGGCGACGAGGAGGAGCAAGACCGTGGCCGCCAAGCCGAAGATGTCCAAAGCCGAGAAGTTGGCCGCCAAGGCCGAGAAGAAGAAGCAGGACAAGCACAAGAGGCTCTGGAAGCTGATGGACACCGGCTCCGCGCTCGGCGCCGGGATCCTCACGGCGAGAGCGCTGGACGCGACGTGGAAGACGGCCACCGGCCACCCCGGCCCTGCCAGAGCCGAGCATCCCGACCTCGGCGGGCGGGAGGCGATCGTGTGGGCCGCCATCAGCGGCATGGCCATCGGCGTGGCGAAAACCGTGGCGACCCGACGGGCCGCCATCTACTGGGTCAAGTCGACCGGCCGGCTCCCACCCGGGATGGCGCCCGAGGCCTACCGCAAAGTCGAGCAGAGCACCGCGTCCTGAGTGGGCGCTCCTCCTGAGTCAGGGCTGACTGATCAGGCTGCACAGTCCTGACAGATCAGCTGCCCGTTGCGTTCATGAGCCAGCTGGCTGCGGTGATGGACCAGAAAGCACGCCGAGCAGGTGAACTCGTCGGACTGGCGCGGAAGCACCTGGACCGAGAGCTCCTCGTGGGAGAGGTCGGCGCCCGGTAGCTCGAACGACTCGGCGGCCTCCACCTCGTCTTCGTCGACCTTGCCGCTGTTCTTGTCGAGCCGCCGTGCCTTCAGCTCCTCGATGGAGTCCTCGTTGAGCTCCTCGTCGGTCTTGCGTGGTGCATCGTAGTCAGTTGCCATCAAACCTGTTCCGCTCGTTGTCTGTTCGTTGTCCGCCCTGCGTCTGCTCGCCGGGCTCCCTGAGTAACGCAGACCCGCTGCCTTTTGTGCCCGACCGGCGGCGCGATTGTGCCGCAAAACCCGCGAGAACACCAGGGGCGGCTCGCGCCGGGAGCTGCGGCAGCAGCCCTACCACCCGGGTGGGCGGCGTAAACGTGACGAAGCCCACGCGCTGCGAGACGGGTCAGGCGGGCCAGGAGGGTAGTGGCCAGTCGCCGAAGCCGGCTTCCTTCAGCGCCACCTCGAAGGCGGGGAACAGCGCGAGGGCAGCGGCGACGGTCAGCAGCTCCGACGCGTCGGCGCCGTCCAGGCCGGCTACGAGTGCACCGGCCTCAGTGGCGATGAGCTGGCCGGCGGCGAGGTCCCACGGTTTCAGGCCGCGCTCCACGTACGCGTCGAGGCGTCCGCAGGCAACGAAGCAGAGATCGAGTGCCGCCGAGCCGAACCGCCGGATGTCACGGACCACTGGGACGAGCCGCGCCACCTCGGCTGCCTGGTGCCGCCGGACCTCTGCGACGTAGGCGTAGCCGACCCCCACGAGTGCCGCCTCGAGCCGGGCGCTCGAGGACACGGCGACCGAGCTGCCGTTGAGGTAGGCGCCGCCGCCGCGCAGCGCGCTGAACGTCTCGCCTGTTGTCGGGTTGTGCACCACGCCAGCGACGACGCGCCGACCCACCCGAGCGGCCAGGGAGACGGCGAACTGCGGGATCTCGTAGAGGAAGTTCACTGTGCCGTCGATCGGGTCGGCGACCCAGGTCACGTCGCTGCCTCCGGTGATGTCGTCGCCCTCCTCGCCGACGAAGGAGTCGTCCGGCCTGGCGGTGAGGATTCGACTCCTGATGAGCTGTTCCGAGGCGACGTCCACCGCCGTCACGATGTCGGTAGGGCTGCTCTTGGTGGCGAAGACATGGACCTCACCCCGTCGGCCGGCCACCACCAGCCGACCCGCCTCGACGGCGACGCGCTCGGCCAGGTCGAGCAGCTCCTGAGGGTCGGCAGCCGGCCTCGCCTGCGATGGTCCGCTCATGCGGCGGTCTGCGGAATGGGTGCCTCGCACAGGGCCGGCCGCGGAGCGCGGGGGTTCGGGCAGCAGGTCGCGGAACAGACATCCCAGCAAGCTCCCATCTCTCCGACGGCCGCCCGCCGTACCGGCTCACCACCCCGCTCGACGGCCGCCCGCTCGGTGAGGAGGTCACGGACACTCGACACGAAAGCCGGATGCGTTCCCGCCGTGCCCGCCCGGCGCATGGCCAGACCCAGCCGATCAGCCGTCGCCGCAGCTTCGGTGTCGAGGTCGTACACAACCTCCATGTGGTCGGACACGAAACCGATCGGGACCACGACGACCGCTGTCGTCCCGCGGCTTCGCAGCGCGGCGAGGTGGTCGTTGACGTCGGGCTCGAGCCACGGGGTCTGCGGCGAGCCCGACCGGCTGCAGTAGGCGAGGTCCCACTCGACGGGCCGGCCGGTGGCGGCCCGGACCCGCGCTGCCACGACAGCCGCTGCACTCCGGTGCTGGGTGACGTAGGCGCCGCCGGTAGGCCCCGCGGCCTCCGCCATGGTCGACGGGATGGAGTGCGTGACGAACACGAGCCGGGCCGCTCGCTGCTCCGCCTCGGGCAGCGAGTCCAGCGCCGCCATAGTCATCTCGACGCACGCGCCGACGAAGCCCGGGTGGTTGAAGTAGTGCCGGAGCTTGTCCACTCGCGGAGGGTCGTCGATCGGGTGGACGGCGTCGAAGAGGTTCTCCCGGTACTGGCGGCATCCGGAGTACGACGAGTAGGCACTGGTCACGAACGCCGCCGCGCGTCGTACCCCGTCGGCCCGCATGCGCGCCATCGTGTCGCCCAAGTAGGGGTTCCAGTTGCGGTTGCCCCAGTAGAGCGGGATCTCGACCCCGTGGTCCGACAGGTCCGTCTGCACGGCGGCCAGGAAGGCACGGCACTGGTCGTTGATCGGGCTCCTGCCCCCCAGCGAGAAGTAGTGCTCCCCCACCTCCGCGAGGCGGTCAGGCGGGATGCCGCGACCCCGGGTCACGTTCTCGAGAAACGGCAGCACGTCCTCGGACCGCTCCGGACCACCGAAGGACACGAGGAGCAGAGCGTCGTACGGCGCTACCGAGGCGTCAGCGGGCATGCACTGATCCTGCCATCTGCGGCTAGGCGCTACCGTCCGCGGTATGGCTCGCCGCCCCGGGTACCTGCTGGCCAACTCGCCGTACCGGTCCGTCCTAGCGACGCCGGGAGCGCGGCTCTGGTCGACCGCCGGGTTCATCGCCCGCCTGCCGATCTCGATGGTGACGCTGGCGATCGTGCTGCTGATCGCCGGACGGACGGGCTCCTACGGTCTCGCCGGCAGCGTGTCGGCCGCCTACATGGTGGCGCCAGCCGTGACGGCGCCGCTGCTGGCGCGCCTCATCGACGCCTGGGGACAGGCCCGGGTCCTCGTGCCGGCCGTGGTGGCCTTCGCGGTCGCGCTGGGGGGGCTGGTCGTCAGTGTCGAGCGGTCGTGGGGGTCGCCGGTGCCACACGTGATGGCCGCTCTCGCCGGCGCCAGCTACCCCCCGGTGGGTGCCTGCGTACGGGCGCGCTGGGCCGCGTCGCTCGGCGATTCGCCGGCCCTTCACACGGCGTACTCCCTGGAGGCCGTGGTCGACGAGTTCGTCTACATGACCGGACCGGTCATGGTGACCGTGCTAGCGACGAGCGTGAGCGAGACTTTCGGCGTTCTCCTCGTGATCGGGTTCGCGCTCGTCGGCGGTGGCTGGCTGGCGAGTCTGCGTGGCACCCAGCCGCCCGCCCGCGGGTCCACGCGGGTCGACACGCGAACCGAGCAGATGGGTTGGGGATGGCTCGGCATGCTCGTGCTGGGGGCCGTCTGCCTCGGTGTGCTCTTCGGCTCGACCGAGGTAGTGACCGTCGCGTTCGCCCAGGAGAGCGGGCATCGGGCACTCGCCGGACCGCTGCTGGCCGTCTGGGCGACCGGCAGCTTCATCGCTGGCATCATCACCGGCAGCATGCAGTGGCGGTCGTCAGCGCTGCGACGCTACCGGCTGGGCGCCCTCGCGATGGCCTGCGTGATGCTCCCGCTGCCGTTCGTGCGGGGGCTGCCGGTGCTCGCCGTCGTGCTCTTCCTCGCCGGCTTCGCGATCAGCCCGACGCTGGTGGCTTGTGTCTCGCTCATCCAGGCCCACGTTCCCGCCTCCCGGCTCACCGAAGGGATCACCTGGCTGATGACGGGCATCGGGCTGGGCATCGCACCCGGTGCGGCGGTAGCCGGCCGGATCATCGACGGGTATGGCGCGAGCGCGGCCTACGCGGTCCCGGCGGTCGGGGGCGTCCTGGCGGCCGTCGTCGCTGCCATGACCCCGGCCCGGGTCCAGCCTCAGCGAGCCGTCCAGGCGGAAAACGTCACTCGCGCTTAGGGTGGGACTTTGCCCGAGTTGTGGAGAGGGCGGGAGAATGCGAGAACTCAGGCTCGTGGGCTTGAGCGCGGACGGCCGCCAGGTCGTCCTCGTCGACGACACGGGCGCCGAGTTCGCAACTCCTGCCGACGACAGGCTGCGTGCGGCGCTTCGTGGCGACCGTGCCCGGCTCGGCCAGTTGGAGATCGAGATGGACAGCGCCCTTCGCCCCCGCGACATCCAGGCTCGCATCCGGGCCGGCGACTCGCCGGAGGCGGTGGCCGCCTTGGCGCAGGTCCCCGTCGACCAGATCATGCCCTACTGCGTACCGGTCCTTGCCGAGCGCCAGCACATCGCGGAGCTGGCGCGTCGCAGCCACGTCCGTCGGCGAGGCGCCGAGGGACCGTCTCGGGGGCTGGCCAACGTGGTTGCGGAGCGTCTCACCGGGCGCGGGATCGACCCCCGGTCGGCGGAGTGGGACGCCTGGAGACGGCAGGACGGGAGGTGGGCGGTGCAGGCGTCGTACCTCTCGGGCGAGCGGCAACGACAGGCAATGTTCGCGTTCGACGCGGTCGGGCGCTACTCGCTGGCCGAGGACGATGAAGCCAAGTGGCTGACCGGCGAGCGCCAGTCGACGAGCAAGGGCCCCCAGCCGCGGGAGGGCGGCAAGGGGGGTGACCGCCGACTGTCGTCCGTCCCCGACGAGGACGACCTGCTCCACCTCGCCGACGACGGCGACGGCGACGAGCAGACCGACGACCTGGAGGCAATGGTCCGAGCCGTCCGCGAAACCCCAGATGAGCCTGATCCGGCGGCGCCGACCGACGAGGTCCACGAGGTCGACGAGGTCCAAGAGGTCCACGCCGTCGACGAGGTCGACGAGGAGCCCGCCGACGACGAAAGGCCCGCGCGGCAGTCGGCGGGAGCGGACGCTCCGACCGAGCCGACTCCGGAACGCAAGCGACGCACCAAACGCGCCAGCGTGCCAAGCTGGGACGAGATCATGTTCGGCAAGGACGACGCATGACAGGCGTGAGCAGCACGGGGCAGCAGGGCACGACCTTCGACTTCCGGTTCGCACCGTCGTACCGGCGCCTCAGCTGGCTGTTCGGTGTCACGGAACGTACGGCACTGGTGACGCTCACCGACCACGAGCTCCTCGCCCGCTTCGGCCCCTGGCACGTGACGGTAGCCCTCACGAACGTCAGATCTGTGAAGATCACCGGGCCGTACCGCCTCCTCAAGGCCGCCGGCCCTGCCCGCCTGTCCTTGTCCGACCGCGGACTGACGATGGCGACCAACGGCGACCAGGGCGTGTGTCTGAGCTTTCACGAGCCGATCGCTGGCATCGAGCCCACCGGGCGGCTCCGTCATCCCGGCCTCACCCTCACCGTCGCGGACTGTGCGGGCCTGGCAGAGGCCGTCAGTCGGGGGGCCTGACCGTCCCTGCCGCGGGGGTCTGGGCCGGCTTGGTCAATGCCGCGGCCTGCTCACGGGACTGGGTACGGCCGGCGAGGACCCGCATCGCGACGTACGCGATGGCGAGGATGACGATCAGGACAACCAGGACCACACCGACGAAGAGCCCGCTGCGCATCGTGTCCATCAGGTGCCACCTCCCTTCGCATCGACGCTAGCGGAGGAACGGGCCGATGGACCTTACGGTGTGGTGACGCGTCCAGCGGAGTCGACCAGCAGGGGAACGAGCATCTCGTCGGCCGTCAGGGAGCCGTGCAGGCCGATGAGCGACGCCTCAAGGGGGAATCGCTCCCGGGAGACCACGGCCACCTCACCCACACTCGCGACCATCACGTCACCGAGCCGCGGGGCGACGCCCGGCTCCACCGGCCCGAACCACCCTGCGGCGGCTGCCTCCTCTCGCGTCATGACCACAGCAGCCTCGCCGAGTCGGCTGCGCCACCTCGCGGCCACCGCTTCGACCATCGTCGGCTGGCAGTAGAGGTGACGAAAGCGCGCCTCTCCTCCGAACAGGTCGACTCCCTCGAGCAGGCCCGGCTCGTCGACCACATCGACGCGGGCCCCCGGAGGCACGTCGACCATGCCGTGGTCGGCGACGACGGCGAGCGCCGCCGAGTCGCACAGCGCGGCTCGCAGCATCCGCGCGAAGTGGTCGACGACACCGAGCTGGTAGCGCCATGCCGCTGAGGCGCACCCGTTGCGGTGACCAGTGGCATCCAGGTCGCCGTCGTACACATAGGTGAGCGAGCCCGGACGACGCGACAGCTCCGCCGTGGCCGCGATCCGCTCCCCCAGCCGGTCGGCTCCGACGTAGTCCGCGCCGCGCTGGCCGGCTCGGGTCAGTCCCGAGCTCGCGAACATCCGCTTGCTCACCACGCTCACCGGGACGCCGGCTCCGGCGGCCCTCTCGAAGGCGGTGGCGTGCGGCTGCCACTGGACCGGGTCGACGCTGGTGTCCCAGCGCAGCGCGTCCAGTAACCGCCCCGTGCCCGGGATCCGGGACGTGTACCCCACGACGCCATGCCGGCCCGGCGGAAGTCCGGTGCCGAGGCCCGTCAGGCTGGTCGCCGTCGTCGAGGGGACACCCGCCGTGATCCACCGTCCGCGATCGGCGAGCGACGACAGGTACGGCGCCTCCACCGGGTGCCTCCGCAGCAGGTTCCAGCCCATCCCGTCGACCAGCAGCACGACGTACGACGACGCCGACGGCAGGGACAACACGTTCGACCAGCCGTCGACCCCCAAGGCGCCGAGAGCCGACGGTACGACGTCGCTCAGGGAGCCGGAGCCGTACGCGGGCAACACGACGTCGCGCGCAGTCATGCGTTAGGGCGTGATGGTGGCGGCGCTGAGAGCCCGGGTGAAGCTGAGCAGGTGCCGCACGGCGTCCTCGCCGTCGGCGCTCGCGCTGATGCGGAGGGAGAAGTCCTCGGCGGTCAGCGCTCCGGTGTAGCCGTGGTCGGCGGTGCACTCGGGGTCGCCGCACTCCGCGGGCTCGAGGTCGACGCGGCTCACCGCACCCCATCCCACCGTCAGCACCGCCTCGGCAACCGGCGGCGCAACGTCGGCGCCGCTGTCCGCGTGCTGCGCCACCATGCGCGTCAGCGAGACATTGCCGACACGAGCAAGCGGGACAGCCTCCGTCGACGTCGAGGTGTACGGCTGCGGCAGCAGGTCGTCCGGGGGGCTCTCGTCCGTGTGGGTGATCAGCAGCCGGGACTGCGTCAGCACCAGGACAGTGATGTGGCGACGCACCTCGTCGCGGTCGAAGGTCGGCTCGTGGTGGATGACGTAGCTGAGCACCGTCTCCCCGACGAGCGAGTCCTCGACGGCGGCAGAGACCTCGGCGGGGTAGTAACCGACACGGTCGAGGGCGGTGCGGAGAGCCCGAGTCTGGTTGAACACGCTGTCAGGCATGCCGCCATCCTGCCTCATGCTCCGGCCCGCAGCGGACCGGACAGGGTGTCCTCGCTGCCGGTGGGGTCGGCCAGCCGCCGGGTGAACCAGTCGCTGCGGGCATTCGGCGCCGGCATCACCCGCCCGAACGCCCGGAGGACGGCGACGCCGTCCGCGGACGCCAGCACGAGCCCCAGGTTGAGCACCTCGACCTCGGACAGGTCGTCCTTCAGCCGCGAAAGCCGCAGAATGACGCGCTCGACGCTCGCCACGTCGATGGCCTGCGAACCGCGGTAGCCGAAGAACAACGGAGCTGCCTTCACGTCTCGCACCAGGTCGGCGGCGTCGTCGTCGTTGAGTGGCGGGATCCGGTACGACACGTCATCCAACAGCTCCGAGGGCGGACCGGCGACGCCGAAGGAGATGATCGGACCGAAGAGCGCGTCCTCGAGACTGCCGATGGAGACCGGGATCCCGGGCGGTGCCATCCGCTGCACAACGAAGTCCGCCCTGGCCGGCTCGTCGATCATCCCGGTCAGGTTCCCCCAGGCCGCCGCCATGTCTGCGGGCGTGTCGATGCTGCGCCACACGTGTGCCAGGTCCGGCCGCTGCCGGAGGTGGTCGGCGGTCGCCTTCAGGGCGACGTCCCAGCCGAGCCGCTCCGCAGCGGCCACCGCCTCGTCCACCGCCGTGACGGGGATGCTCGGCTGCAGCTCGATGCCGTAGCAGGCGAGCAGCTGCGCCAGCTCCTCCGCGTCGAGCTCTCGTCCATCGGGTGCCTCGCTCAGCACGCGGGTGACGAGCGCACGAGCGCCGGAGCCGTCGATGTCGTCGAAGACCGTCACCTTGCCCGCCGCCCGGTTGGCCCAGTGCGCATACTCCGTGACCCTGCCCAGCGCTCGCGCCGCCGCCTCCGGTGCGGTATACGACGGGACCGAGCCGCGCCCGGCGGAGCCGGCCAGGTCCGGCACCCGTAACAGCTCGGGCACCCCCTCACTGGCCAGGAACGTCGAGACCAGGGGTTTGTCGGACTGCTCCCCGACCGCCGCCAAGACGTTCGCCACCTGGTCACCGGTGGTATTGAGGGGCGGGATGAACACCGCGATCACCGAGTCGACCCGCGCGTTGTCGATGGCGTCGTCGAGCGCACGCTCGAAGTCGTCGGCCGTCGCGTCGGCCCCCAGCGACACGGCCTGCTCCACCGTCAGGCCGGCAGCCGCGGCCGAGTCGGCGGCGAGCAGCCCGAGAGCGTCGGAGTTGCCGACGACAGCGACGCGCGGCCCCATCGGCAACGGCTGGTGGGCGACGAGCTGGGCCACGTCGAACAGCTCGTCGAGGGTGTCGACCAGAATCACGCCGGCCTGGCGGAACATCGCGTCCACCGCCGCCTGGGGCGCGACCGATGCACGCACCGAGTGCCCCACCGGGACGCCTTGCGTCGTACGGCCGGACCGCACCGCCACCACCGGCTTGTTGCGAGCCACCCGCCGAGCGATCCGGGAGAACTTGCGCGGGTTCCCGATCGACTCCAGGTAGAGGAGCACGACCTCGGTCGCCGTGTCCTCCTCCCAGTACTGCAGCAGATCGTTTCCCGAGACGTCCGCCCGGTTCCCCGCCGACACGAAGGTCGACAAGCCGAGTCCCCTGCGGGACACGGTCTCCAGGATGGCGACACCCAAGGCACCTGACTGACAGAAGAAGCCGACCCGTCCCCGGGGCGGCATGAGCGGCGAGAGCGACGCGTTGAGGCAGACGGCGGGGTCGGTGTTGATGACGCCCAGGCAGTTCGGGCCGACCAGCCGCAGACCGTAGGAGCGCGCCAGCCCGACCAGCTGCCGCTGCCGGCGCCTGCCCTCCTTCCCGGTCTCCGCGAAGCCGCTCGAGACGACAACCAGCCCGTGGACGCCCTTCGCCGCGCAGTCGAGGACGACGTCCTGCACGGCGTCGGCCGGCACGGCGACGATCGCCAGGTCGACGTGGTCGGGGATGTCCTGCACCGTCTTGTAGGCGGGCATGCCGCCCACCGCGTCGGCGGCGGGGTTGACCACGTACACCCGGCCGGAGTAGCCACCCACCACCAGGTTGCGGACAAGAGTTCTGCCGATGGTGTCCGCGTGCCGGCTGGCGCCGATGATCGCCACGCTCCCGGCGAGGAAGAAGCGCTCCATCGAGCGCGCCTCGGCCCGGTGCTCACGCGACTGCATCACGCCGACGGCGGTGTCGGTCGACGCGATGGGGAACTCCAGATGCACAACCCCGTCCTCGAAGGCCCGGCTGACCCGGTAGCCGGCCTCCCGGAAGGTCTGGAGCATCCGCCCGTTGCCTGCAAGCACCTCGGCGACGAACGACGCGATCCCCCGCTCTCGGGCGCTCTGCGCCAGGTGCTCGAGCAGCAGCTGCGCGATCCCCCTGCCCTGGTGGTCGTCCTCTACCAAAAAGGCGACCTCGGCCTGCCGGCAGGCGTCGTCGCTGACGTCGTACCGTCCGACGGCGACCACGTCGCCACCGATGGTGACGACGAACGCATTGCGGGTCCGGTAGTCGACGCGGGTGAACCTGTCGACGTCATGCTGCGACAGCTGCGGGTACGGCGCGAAGAAACGCAGGTACTTGGACTCAGGCGACACCCGGGTATAGAACGCGACGAGCTTCTCGGCGTCGTCGGGCTTGATGGGCCGGAGGCGGGCCGCACCGCCGTCGAGCAGCAGGACGTCGGCCTCCCAGTGCGCGGGGTAGGTCGCGATCGCATCGTCGGCAGCCACGGACTCGAATCTATCGCCCCTGTCCGCGCGGCTGCTCGCGTCGTACAGTGCCGCCATGAGTCAGCTGCCACTGCGCCGGTACGACGACCCGAGCCCGTCCGGTCGGTTCCGCGCGGCGCGAGACTTCCTCTTCGCGCACCGGGAGGACTACGAGACCGCCCACCGGGAGTTCCGCTGGCCGGAACTCAGCGACTTCAACTGGGCCACGGACTGGTTCGACGTGCTCGCCGGCGAGCAGCCGGACGCGGCAGCCCTGCGACTCGTCGAGACGGACGGCAGCGAGCACTCGCTGAGCTATGCGCAGATGTCGGTGCTGTCGCAGCGGTTCGCGGGCTCATTGGCCGGCCTCGGGGTGCGACCGGGCGACCGGGTGCTGCTGCTGCTCGGAAACGTCACGCCGCTGTGGGTGGCGATGCTGGGTTGCCTCCGGATGGGGGTGGTCATGATCCCCGCCACGACCCTCCTGACCGCCAAGGACCTCGTCGACCGGCTCGCGCGCGGCAGGGTGCGGGCCGTCGTCGCGGCGGCTGCCGACACCGCGAAGGTCGACCCCGGCAACGAGCGACTGGTCCGGGTCAGCGTGGGCGCGGTGGACGGCTGGACGTCGTACGACGACATGGTGGCCGACTCCGCGCCGATGATGCGCGGAGGTGGCACGAGGGCCGGCGACCCACTGCTGCTCTACTTCACGTCCGGCACCACGGCCACCCCCAAGCTGGTGGAGCACACCCATGCGTCGTACCCCGTGGGGCACCTGTCGACGATGTACTGGATCGGGCTGCAGGCGGGAGACCAGCACCTCAACATCTCCTCACCCGGCTGGGCCAAGCACGCATGGTCGTGCTTCTTCGCGCCGTGGAACGCGGGCGCCACCATCGTGATCTACAACTACGCCCGCTTCGACGCTGGCGCGTTGCTGGACGTGATGGAGCGAGTAGGCGTCACGACCTTCTGCGCGCCACCGACCGTCTGGCGGATGATCACCCAGGCCGACCTCTCTAGTCGCCGCCTCACGCTGCGGGAGTGCGTCGGAGCAGGTGAGCCGCTGAACCCCGAGGTGATCGAGCAGGTCCGGCGCGCCTGGGACATCACGGTGCGCGACGGCTTCGGCCAGACCGAGACGACGTGCCAGATCGGCAACCCGCCGGGGCAGCTCCTGAAACCAGGGTCGATGGGCCGGGCGCTGCCGGGCTACGTCGTCTCGCTCGTCGACCCGCTGACCGGTGCCGTCGGCAACGACGGCGAGATCTGCCTCGAGCTCGCGCGGCGCCCGCTCGGCCTGATGACCGGGTACGACGAGAGCGGCCGGACGACCGAGGCCATGCGCGGCGGCTTCTACCACACCGGGGACCTGGCCTCGCTCGACGAGGACGGCTACATCACCTATGTGGGCCGCGCCGACGACGTGTTCAAGGCGAGCGACTACCGCATCAGCCCGTTCGAGCTGGAGAGCGTGCTGATCGAGCACCCGGCGGTCGTCGAAGCCGCCGTCGTCCCCACGCCGGACCCCGTCCGCCTCGCGGTTCCCAAGGCGTTCGTGACGCTGGCGCCCGGTTACGAGCCCTCCAGGGAGCTGGCCGGCGAGATCCTGGCGTATGCCCGCGAGCACCTGGCGCCGTACAAAAGAGTCAGGCGGATCGAGTTCGCCGAGCTGCCGAAAACGATCTCGGGCAAGATCCGCCGCGTCGAGCTGCGCGGCAACGAGGCGGGGCGGGTAGGCGCCGCGAACACGGCCCGCCACGACTACAGCGAGGACGATTTCCCCGACCTGCGGCCGTGAGCGTGGTGGCCGCAGGCCCTGCGCCGCCCACCGTGGACCCCTGCGCCCCACATTTCGCAAATGTTTCGCAATTGGGGGAAATTCTGGCCAGTCGTGCCGCTGGAGGCGACCCAATCCCCCAATCGGCGAACATTCGCGGTTTGGGGAATGGGGCGAGCGGATCCTGCTTCACGCTTTGCAGGAGTACGCCCGGCAAGCTGGACACCTGGACGTCGTACGAGCTGACCGACGGTCGCGTCGGGGAGTAGCCATCCCGGACTGGCAGTCGTGGTCGTGGGTCGCTACTCGTTCTCGGGGTCGTCCCCCGTCAGAATGAGCGCCATGGCACGACGCACCACGACACCACCGGACGACGACTTCGAGGAGCACATCGTCGACGTCGACGTCGGTGACGAGATGCGGACCAGCTATCTCGAGTACGCCTACTCCGTCATCTACTCTCGGGCGCTGCCGGACGCCCGCGACGGCCTGAAACCGGTGCAGCGACGGATCCTCTACACGATGCATGACATGGGCCTGCGGCCGGACCGCGGCCACGTCAAGAGCGCACGTGTCGTCGGGGAGGTGATGGGCAGGCTGCACCCGCACGGGGACGTCGCGATCTACGACGCACTGGTGCGGGTCACCCAGCCCTGGGCGATGCGGCTGCCGCTTGTCGACGGCCATGGCAACTTCGGCTCGCCCGACGACCCACCGGCGGCGATGCGCTACTCGGAGTGCCGCATGGCACCGGCAGCCCTGCCTATGACGGCCGACCTCGACGAGGAGACCGTCGACTTCAAACCGAACTACGACAGCCGCGAGATGGAGCCGTCGGTGCTGCCGGCGGCGTTCCCCAACCTCCTGGTCAACGGCGCGAGCGGCATCGCGGTCGGAATGGCGACGAACCTGGCCCCGCACAACCTGGTGGAGGTGGTGCAGGCACTGCGCCACCTGGTGACCCACCCGGACGCGACCCTAGACGACCTGATGCGCTTCATCCCCGGACCCGATCTGCCGACCGGTGGGAAGATCATCGGCCTGGACGGGATCCGGGATGCCTACGAGACGGGCCGCGGGTCGTTCAAGATGCGGGCCAGCACCCGGATCGAGAGCCTTACGCCGCGGCGTAAGGGAATCGTCGTCACCGAGTTGCCCTACAACGTCGGTCCCGAGCGCGTGGTCGAGCGCATCGCGGCGCTCGCCCAGTCCAAGAAGCTCCTCGGGATCGCTGCCGTGACAGACCTGACCGACTCGGCCAAGGGCTTGCACCTCGTGATCGAGGTCAAGAACGGCTTCAACCCCGAGGCCATCCTCGACCAGCTGCTGCGCCTGACGCCGCTCGAGGAGTCGTTCTCCATCAACGCTGTCGCCCTCGTCGACGGCCAGCCGCGCACGCTCAGCCTTCGCCAGCTGCTCGACGTCTATCTGCAGCACCGGTACGACGTGGTGCGCCGCCGGTCCGCGTACCGCCGGGACAAGGCAGCGGAGCGGCTGCACCTGGTGGAGGGACTGCTGATCGCGATCCTCGACATCGACGAGGTCATCCAGCTGATTCGCGCCAGCGAGAACGCAGCGGAGGCGAAGGACCGGCTGATCGCGGTCTTCGACCTGTCGGACCAGCAGGCGACGTACATCCTCGACATGGCGCTGCGGCGGCTCACTAGGTTCTCGCGGCTCGAGCTCGAGAACGAGCTAGGCGCGCTCCGGCAGACCATCGACGAGCTCACCAGCGTCCTCGACGACGACGCGCTGCTGCGGCAGGTGACCTCTGACGAGCTGGCCGAGGTCGCCAAGCGGCATGGCTCAGCACGCCGGACCGTTCTGCTCGAGTCGGTCGGACAGCCCGCCACGTCCGGCACCCCGCTCGAGATCGCCGACGAGCCCTGCCGGGTGCTGCTCTCCTCGAGCGGTCTGCTCGCGCGGACGGGCGGAGACGACCCGCTGGGCAGCGGCGGTGACCGGTCGCGCCACGACGTGGTCACCGCGACAGCGGCAGCGACCGCACGGGGCGAGGTCGGTCTGCTCACCTCGGCCGGTCGAGTTCACAAGCTCCAGGTGCTCGACCTGCCGGTACTGCCCGACACGGCCAACGCGCCCACCCTGCAGGGCGGGGCGCCCGTCCCGGAGTTCGTGTCCCTCGACGCCGGTGAGCAGGTGGTCACGCTCACGTCGCTGCTGCCGGAATCCCCCGGCCTGGCCGTCGGGACTCGACAGGGTGTCGTCAAACGAGTGGCTGCCGAGGCGCTCGGCCGGACCAGCTGGGAGGTGCTGCGGCTCGACGACGGCGACGTTGTCGTCGGCGCTGGAGAGATCACCGGCCGGGAGGAGCTCGCCTTCGTCACGAGCGACGCCCAGCTCCTGCATTTCCCGGCATCGCTGGTGCGTCCGCAGGGTCGCGCCGGTGGCGGGGTCGCCGGCGTGCGTCTCGCACCGGGGGCTCATGTCACCTACTTCGGAGCTGTCGACCCCGGCGATGACAACGTCGTCGTCACCGTCTCGGGCTCGAGCAGCGCGCTGCCCGGCACCGAGGCGGGCAGCGTCAAGGTCACGCCGCTGAGCGAGTACCCCGGCAAGGGTCGTGGCACCGGGGGTGTCCGCTGCCACCGGTTCCTCAAGGGCGAGGACACCCTGTTGTGTGCGTACGTCGGAGCCGCCCCCGCACACGCCGCGGCGGCGAGTGGCGCACCGGTCGAGCTGCCCCGCGAGCCCGGGCGCCGCGACGGGTCAGGCAGCCCGGCGGAACAGCCGATCACCGCCATCGCGGGTCCTCCTGGTCGGCTGTGACCCTGCCGATCGGCCGTGGCAGGCTGAACCCCGTGCGCAGACTGACGTTCCTTGTGATGGTGCTGCTCCTCGCCGTGACCGCGTGCAGCAGCTCCACCTCCGATGCGCAGCCGCTCGGCGAGCGGTTGGCAGCAGCCAAGAAGAGCTTCGACGCCGCCAAGTTCATCAGCTTCGACCTCTCGTCGCAGAACCTCCCTGGCGACGTCAGCGCGCTCGAGAACGCGCACGGGACGGGGACGCACGCGCCGGCCTTCATGGGCGAGATCTCGGTACACCGCGGCTTGTCCTTTTCCGCGCCGATCGTGGCTGTCGGGGGCAAGGTCTACGCCAAGCTGCCCTTCGTGTCGTGGAGTGAGATCAACCCGTCGAGCTACGGTGCCCCCGACCCGGCGGCGCTGATGGACAGGTCAACCGGCCTGTCGTCGCTGCTGACCGACACGGTGCACCCGACGGTCGGCGGCTCCGAGCGAAGCGGCAGCACGGTGCTGACCAAGGTGACCGGCAGCCTGCCGGGGAAGTACGTGCACGCCCTCTTCCCGTCGGCCGCCCAGTCCGCGTTCCGGGTGCTTTTCCTGCTGACCGACGGCAACGACCTGCACAGCGTCTCGATGACCGGGCCGTTCTACGCGGACCACGCCGACGGCACCTACGCCATCGACTTCGACCTCTCAGCCGACCCCGTCAGCATCTCTCCCCCGTGACGAAGCCGTCGGCGCGTTGAGCGACCCCGGCACGAGAACCAGAGCAGTATCGCGCGGAGTTTTGGTGGTGGCCGCCGCCGCTGTCGGGTTCGCCGCTGCCGACACCTACGTGGTGGTTCTCGCGCTGCCGGACATGATGGCCTCGGTCGGTCTCGGCATCGACCAGCTGCAGCGCGGCGCGCCAGTGATCTCCGGTTTCCTCCTCGGCTATGTGGCGATGCTTCCCCTCATCGGGCGGATCGCCGACGTCCGGGGCCGCATTCCCGTGCTGGGCTGGTCCCTCGTCGTGTTCTCGGTGGGCTCGTTGGTCACGGCCAGCTCCTACGACCTCGCGACAATGGTGCTCGGACGGTTCCTCCAGGGCATCGGTGGCGGCGGGTTGGTGCCGGCCACCCTCGCGCTGGTGGCAGACCTCTGGGCGGCCGACCGCCGGGGGCTCCCGCTGGGCGTCGTCGGGGCGGTGCAGGAGCTCGGTGCAGTGATCGGCCCGCTGTACGGCGGAGTGATTCTCGCCCGGTGGACCTGGCACGCAATCTTCTGGGTCAACCTCGCCGGCGGCGTCGTTCTCGTCGTAGCGGTGGTCGTCCTCGGAGGTCGGGGTCGCCCCAGCCAGGCCATTGAAGGGCCGGTGGCCCGTTTCGACGTCCTCGGGCTCGGGCTCGCCGTAGTGGCGCTGACCGCCCTGGCCCTGGTGATGACCGAGCCGACGAGGCTCGTCAGCGGACTTACCACCGGGCTTGCGTTCATCCGCTACGTCGGGGACAGTCGTTGGTCGACCCCGATGGCGCTGGCCTTCGCCGTTCTGCTCGTTCTGTTCGTCGCGCGACAGGGGACGGCTCGCCGGCCCCTGCTCGACTGGCGCGGCTGGCCGCTGCTGGCGCGGTCGGTGGACCTTCCCGGTGCTGCCTTGCTGGCCTGCAGCCTGGCTGGCATCGTGCTGGCATTCGCGAACGCCGACCCGCAGGTCCAGGTGCTGTCGCGATCGGGAGGGTGGCTGCTGGTGGGCAGTGCAGCGGCCGCGATCGCATTCGTCCTCCGACAGCGACGGACGGCTGCCCCGCTGGTGCCGACCGGCGCCCTTCGCGCCCACGCCGCCTGGGGCGCGATTGCAGTCAGCTTCTTCGTCGGTGCGGCCCTGATCGCTGCCCTCGTGGACATCCCTGTCTTCGCGCGGGTGACGGTCTACCCCAACTCCCAGCTCGACGCGGCCCTCGTGCTCGTCCGGTTCTTGGTGGCGGTTCCGGTCGGGGCCGTGCTCGGCGGCTACCTCACCCGGCGCCTCCCGGTGGCG
>JBBQKY010000030.1:0-18965 GCA_038327385.1 Propionibacteriales bacterium | reverse complement strand
TGCCGGAGCGGGCCGTGTAGAAATGGTGCGTGGACGACCAACTGGTTCTTGGCCCCCTGCTGAGGTATGTAGACGAGACGAGCGCTGCCGTCTGGGTCGAGGTTCGCCAGCCTGGACAGGTCACGGTATCGGCGGCGACGGGCCAGTGGGAGGCGACGACGTTCGCCGCACACGGTCACCACTACGCGCTCGTGCAGGTCGAGGGGCTCGAGCCGGGGTCCGTGCAGGAGTACACCGTCGAGGTGGGCGGAAGGACGGTGTGGCCCCTTCCCGGGGAGTCCAGGCCGCGTAGCCGGATCGCCACGCTGCGACCGGGCCAGCAGCTGCGGATGGCCTTCGGCTCCTGCCGGATGAGCCTGCCGCACGACGAGAAGGCCAACAAGCAGCACGGGGTCGACGCCCTCCGCGCCTACGCCCGAGAGATGATGTCGGCGGAGGCCGACACCTGGCCCGACCTGTTCCTTTTCCTCGGGGACCAGGTCTATGCGGACGACACCTCGGAGGAGATGCAGGAGTTCATCGCCTCCCGCCGCAGCCTCGACGAGCCGCCCGGTACCGAGCTCAAGGACTTCGAGGAGTACACGCATCTCTATCAGCTGGCGTGGAAGGAGCCGACCAACCGTTGGCTGCTCTCTACGCTTCCGAGCGCGATGATCTTCGACGACCACGACATCCGAGACGACTGGAACACGTCTGCGCAGTGGCGCCGCGAGATGGCCAAGCTGTCATGGTGGCCCGCGCGGATCCAGGGCGGCCTCGCGTCGTACTGGGTCTACCAGCATCTCGGGAACCTGTCGCCGGCCGAACGAGCCAAGGACGAGATCTGGTCGCAGATCGTCGCCGCACAGGAGGCGGGGGAGCATCGCGACTGGGGTGACGTCCTGGACGCGTTCGCTGCGCGCGCCGACGAGCACCCAGACACCTACCGCTGGAGCTTCGTCCGCGACATCGGAGCCACCCGTGTCGTGGTCATCGACTCCAGGTCGGCCCGGGTCCTCGAGCCGAGTGAGCGCTCGATCATCGACCCCTTGGAGATGGCGTGGTTCGGCGATCAGCTGCGCGGGGACTTCGACCACGTGCTGATCGGTACGTCGCTGCCGTTCCTGCTTGCCAAGGGACTGCACAACTTCGAGTCACTGAGCGAGGCCGTCGCGAGCGGCGCGTGGGGCAAGCGTGCCGCGGTGGCGGGGGAGAAGGTCCGCCGCGCCGTCGACCTGGAGCACTGGGCGGCCTTCCACGAGGGCTTCCAGGAGGTCGCGACGATGGTCCTCGAGCTTGCCGGCGGCAGGCGCGGCAGGCCGCCCGGATCGATCACCTTCCTGTCGGGGGACGTGCACCACTCGTACGTGGCCGAGGCTCATGTCGATGGCGGCACTCGCGTCCTGCAGGCGGTGTGCTCGCCGATCCGCAACCAGCTCGGTCGCCCGGAAGCGGCTTTCCTCAAGCTCCTCGGTCACGGCTTTCTGAGCCACGTCACGGGGTTCGCGGCTCGCCGCTCCAAGGTGCCGCCGCCCGTCATCGAGTGGGACATCTCGCGCGGGCCGTGGTTCGACAACAACGTCGCGACGTTGGAGACCCAGGGCCGCGGGCTGACGATGCGATGGGAAGCGGGCGCGACTGGCGGCGCCGACGACGCGGATGACGCTCGAGAGCTCGAGCAGGTCGCCGACTTCGCCATCCCGCCCACCTGAACGCCGTACCCGAGCAGCCCTTCGCCGTCGCGGCGTGAGCCTTGGCGATGCCAATGCCATCAATCGTCCGCGCGCCCGGCATATTTCCCGCGCACTGCTTGACGCATTCCCATATGGATATATGATAACTGCATGGCACGGGCGGCGACCACAACTGATGCGTTCAACGCCGTTGCCGAGCTCAGGCGGCGGCAGATCCTCGACCTGCTCGCCGCCGGGGAGCGCCCCGTCAACGACCTGGTCGGGCTCCTCGACCTCGCGCAACCCCTGGTGTCCAAACACCTGAGGGTGCTCCGGGAAGTGGGTCTTGTGCAGGTCCGCGAGGTAGGCAGGCAGCGGGTGTATGCGCTCGACAGCCGTCCGCTCAGGCCGATCCATGACTGGGTCAGGGCCTTCGAGCAGTCGTGGAACGAGCGCTTCGACCGCCTGGACGTCGTCCTGGCGGAACTCATCGAGATGGCGGACGGAGATGTCAGCAGTGACGAGTAGCGGGACCGCAGTGGTGACGCTGCCGTCGGACACACAGGTCCGGATCACACGGGACTTCGCGGCGCCCAAGCACCTTGTCTACAACGCGTGGACGACGCCGGAGCTCATCAAGCGCTGGTGGAGCGGAGACCGCGGCGAGGTGACGAGCATCGACGTCGACCTGCGGGTCGGTGGCAGGTGGCGCTACGTGATGGTCGCGAACGAGGGTTTCGAAGTGGGGTTTCACGGCGAGTACCGCGAGATCGTGACGAACGAGCGCCTGGTCTCGACGGAGGTCTACGAGGGCATGCCCGACGCGGAGGCGGTCGACACAACCATCTTCATCGAGGCCGACGGGCGCACGAGCGTCTCGATCCTGATCGAGCACTCCAGCAAGGAGCACCGCGACGCCCACATCGACTCCGGAATGGAGCTCGGCCTGCAGGAGGCGCTGGACCAGCTCGAGCAGGTCGCCGTCTCGCTCTCGGTTCCCTGACGCCGTCTCGACCCCATTCGGGGGTCCCGTCACAGCTAGCGGAGGTAGGAGGCGCCGTTGAAGTCGAGGATCGCGCCGGCGGCCCATTCGGCGCCGGGATCGGCGAGCCAGCCGACGGCCCGGGCGACCTCCTGTGGGGTGGCCACCCGGCCGAAGGGGCTCTGTGCCCGCACGGCGTCGCCGCCGGGACCGTCGAGCACGGCGGCTGCCATCTCCGTCTCGATGAAGCCCGGCGCGATGCCGACACTCGTTATGCCGTATGGCGCCAGCGCCACCGCCAAGGACTGCGTCATGGCGTGGACTCCCGCCTTGCTGGCGCCGTAGGCCGGCACCTGCGGCTCGCCGCGGTAGGCAGCGCGCGAGCCCACAGTGACGATCCGTCCCGGCGGGATGCCGTCGACCGGAGGGACGGCGATCATGTGGCGCGCGACCTGATAGGTCACGTTCGCGGTACCGAGCAGGTTGACGTCGGTCGTTCGCCGCCAGCCGTCCACCCATTCGTCGTAGGACGACTCCGCGATGCTCAGGTCGAAGCGCCGACCCTGGCTGGAGGGGTCATCGGCAAAGAGCGCGGCGTTGTTCACCAGCACGTCGATGCGCCCGAGCGCCTCAGCCGCCTCGGTCACGAAGCCGAGCACACCGGCAGGATCTGCCAGATCGCCTTGTACGACGACGTGCCCGTCTCCATCCAGTGAGCCCAGCACCGCCTCGGCCTCGGCGCGGCTACGGCGACAGTGCACCGCCACCCGGTCGCCGAGCTCGTTCGCGAACACTCTCGCGACTTCCGCCCCGAGCCCGCGTGAGGCCCCGGTCACCAGCACCCCGCGTCTGGCGCCCAACGCCGCCCGACCGTCCTCGGAGGGAGTCACCGCTTGATGAGATAGCCGACGCCAGCGTGGAACTCGGTCGCGACCTCGGCGGCGACCGGTGTGGCCGCAAGCCGTACTGACCATGCGCGTCTCATTGGCGGAACGGGACCTTGGGCCGGGGCGACGCGCATTGCTCCTCCTGGTGCTGGAGCGGGCTGCCGACTAGCCGACGGCGCGCCTGCCCGCTGGACGCTCGACACGTTACGGCCCCTGGCCGCCGCGGGCAACGTGTCCTTCCCGGTCGCGGTCCGCTCACTGACTCACCTATATGTTGCACGTGTGTCAGCACCCCACACCTTTTGGGTGAACAATGGAGACCGGGCCGCACCTCCCGCGGTCACCCGGCTTCGCACCGGAAGCGCGTGGAGGGCACCTGTGACCATGAGAGCTCGCACATTCGTTATCTCAGCAGCAGGGACGGCAGCCGTCATCGGCCTGGCGTCCCTCGCCTACAGCGCACCGACCAACGGGCCCAACCTCGGCGACCGGCTGGTGGGCCGGCAGAGCAACGGCATGGTGCTCACGGCGGAGAACAAGCTCATCGACCCGCTCGGCGGCACCATCGAGCAGACCGGGCAGGTGATGGACCTCGCCATCCGCCCAGGGGGCAAGACTGCCGTCGACCTCACGAAGTCGGGCGACGGACTGTTCACCGTGGTCAACCTGTCGACCCGCAAGGTCCTGCAGCAGTACACCCCGTCGGTTGGCAGCCGTTTCGTCGCCGTCAGCGGGCTGCTGTACTCACGGAACGGCAAGCGCCTCTGGGCCGCGCAGACCGACGACCTGCTGCGCTTCGACGTCGCTGCCGACGGGACACTCTCGAAGCCCGTCGTGGTGCCGATGCCCGACTCCACGCCGGGCGGGGTCCCGACGGGCCCGAGCGGCGAGCCGGCAACGCCGCTGCCCAGCGGACTGGCCTGGGCGCCGGACAGGACCACGATCCTGACGACCCTCTCGGGCTGGAACGCCTTCGCCGCGATCGACTCCACGTCGGGCAAGACGTTGTGGCAGGTCCCGGTGGGAATGGCCCCGCGGGACGTCGTCGTCACGGGTGGCAAGGCGTTCGTGAGCAACGAGGCAGGTCGCAGGCCGAAGAGCGGAGACTTCACCAACTTCTCCTACGACTCGCGGGTGGTCGCCGACCAGGCCGACGGGCGGGCCACCAGCGGCACCGTGAGCGAGATCGACCTGAGCAGCAAGAAGCTCGTCCGCTCCATCGACGTCGGGTTGGACCCCTCCGCGCTTCTCGTCGACGGCACCAACGTGCTGGTGACGAACTCCAGCGACGACACGGTCTCGGTCATCGACGCGAGGAGTGGCGACGTGACGTGGACCTTCAATGTGAACCCCCTGCCAGGCCAGCCGTTCGGCAGCTCCCCTAACGCGCTCGTGCGCCTCGACGAGTCCCACATCGCGGTGAGCCTTGGGCGGGACAACGCTCTGGCCGTCTACACGTACGCGGGCGGAGACAGCACTCCCGTCTTCGGCGGCCTGATCCCGACCGCGTGGTACCCCGGCACGGTCCTCATGGACGAGCGGCTCGGCAAGCTCGTGGTCGGGAACCTGAAGGGCGTCGGCTCGCTTGGCACGAAGCGGACGATCCTGCAGGGTCCAGGCACGAACCCGGCGACCGGGCACCAGGTGTACGCCGACGTCGGGGTCGTCCAGGTGCTCGCCGTGCCTAAGCCCAGCGAGATGGCGGCTCTCACCGCTCGCGTCTTCGACCTCAACCAGTGGGACGGACTCCGAGCGCGTAACCCGGTCGCGACCGACCAGGCCGTCCCGGCGCCGGTGCCCGCCCGCATCGGGGACCCGTCGCCCATCAAGCACGTGTTCCTGATCGTCCGGGAGAACCGGACCTACGACCAGGAGCTGGGTGACCTCAACAGGGGAAACGGCGACGCGTCGCTCACCCAGTTCGGGGAGCAGGTCACGCCCAACGCCCATGCCCTCGCGCGGCACTACGCGATCATCGACAACCTCTACTCCGAGGGCACCAACTCAGCCACCGGGCACACCTGGCTCGACGCCGCGTGGGTGAACGACTACCTGGAGCGGTCGTACGCCAACTACGTCCGCGACTACGGCCAGCCGGACGCGATGGTCTACCCCAAGTCGGGCTTCCTGTGGGACAACGCGCTGACGCATGGTCTGGACGCGCGGGTCTGGGGTGAGTACGCCGAGTACTTCACGGGGCCGAACGGGCAGCCGCCCACCGGCGGCTGGAAGGACTGGTACCGCGACTCCCAGATCCTCGAGGGCACCCATCAGGGCAAGCTGCACGCTCCGCTCGGCTACTACACCACGAAGGCCGACGTCCCGTCCCTGAACACGATCCTGGAGCCCGACTACCCGAAATTCCAGACCCAGATCCCCGATCAGTACCGTGCCGACATCTTCCTGCGGGACTTGTCGGGGTACGAGAAGAGGGGGAATCTGCCGGCGCTGAACATGCTGTGGGTCATGTGCGACCACACCCACCTCACGGTTCCGGACTACCCGATCCCGTCGGCCATGGTCGCGGACAACGACCTGGCGACCGGCCGGATCGTCGACGCGATCTCGCACTCGAGGTTCTGGAAGTCCAGCGCGATCTTCATCGTCGAGGACGACTCCCAGAACGGCGTCGACCACGTCGACGGCCACCGCAACGTGCTGCTTGTCGCCAGCCCGTATGCCCGCCGGGGCACGGTCGTCCACGACTACTACTCGCAGGTCAACGTCACCCGGACGATCGAGCAGATCCTCGGGCTTCCCCCGATGAACCAGATGGACCTCACGGCCCAGCCCATGTACGACGTGTTCACCGACAAGGCCGACTACACGCCGTACACCAACCGGCCGAACCGCATCCCGCTGGACACGATGAACCCGACGTATGCCCAGGCGACTTCTCCGTTGCAGCGTGAGTGGGTCCGCTGGTCGCAGCGGCAGGACTACGCCGAGCCCGACATGCTGTCGTTCGAGGCGTCCAACCGGCTGACCTGGTACAGCAGCTACAGCTTCGCGCGGCCGTACCCTGGCGATGCGAAGGTGCTGAACCCGAGCGAGGTGGCGGCTCGGTTCCCGCAGACCCCGCTGACCGCAGACCCCGGCGACTCACCTCCCCAGACGCGGGCGGGGGCGGCCCACGTGGCAAGGTGAGCGATGCGCCGGGCGCCGATTGCAGGGATACTGAGCCGGTGCAAGCCGTCATGGAGGGGAGATCCGGCTCGGACACCGCCGGACTTCTCGAGGACTACATCGCGGAGCAGGGCGCAGCGATCCGCGCGGGTGAGGCGGAGCTGCGGCTCGGTCGTGACGCGGTGCATCCGACGCGCGTCGCAACCCGCAGGCTGCGCAGCCTTGTCCGCGTGTTCGGTGAGGTCTTCGACCGGTCCGCCGTCGACGTGCTCGACGAGGAGCTGGCGTGGTACGCCGGGCTGCTCGGAGCCGTCCGTGAGCGCCAGGTGCTTCGCGCCAGGTTTGCCGGTGTCGCACGGGACGCCGCGGTCGCACCGGACGCCGCGGTCGCACCGGAGGCAGCGCCGGACAGCGGCGCACTCTACGCCGCGCTCGCAGCTGTCGACGAGGGGCTGCTGGCTGAGGAGGCCCACCATCGTGGCCGGCTGCTGCAAGCCTTGGACGAGAGCCGCTACCAGGGGTTGGTTGACACGCTGGCGGCGTGGCGCTCGGCGCCACCGTTCGAGCCTTCGATCGCAGCAGGGACCGACCTGGCGCGGCATGTTCGGGCGGCCGCCAGGGCCGCCGACAAGAGGCTGTCCAACGCCACGTCGAGCCAGGACGACGCCGAGGCCCTGCATCGGGCCCGCAAGGCGGCCAAGCGGGCCCGTTACGCCGCAGAGGTGGCCGGCGGCACGCTCGGGGAGCGCGCCGCGCGGAGATCGATCGACCACTACAAGGCGGTCCAGGAAGCGCTGGGCGAGCATCAGGACAGCGTCGACGCCGTCAGCTTCCTCGACCGGCTTCGCCGCCAGTCCGGCGGTACCGGGGGGCCGCTCGGCTCGGCCTACGCCTACCTGGACGCGCGTCAACGAGATGCGGCGCAGCAGGCGCTGAGCCGGGCTATCGACTTGTCGAAGCAGTCCGTCTCACGAGCCGGCCGATCCAGCCGCCAGGCACGCAGCGCGACGCTTCCGGCGGCTGGATCGGTGGTGACGTAGGCTGTAACATGCGGCTCTCTCGGACCAAGCCTCTGCTTTCGGCCGCCCGTCAGGATGGCAGGTTCTGGCTCCGAGGAGGAGACGTTGAGCGAGCACGTGGGGTTCGATCTCGAGGAAGAGGCGAGCCGCGCCTGGAAGAGCTTCGCCGGTCGCCTCGCCGATCACATCGCCGGGATGCGTGACGGCGACACCTTCACGATTCGCCTGGCGGGGCTCGTGGAGTCCGAGCATCCGCAGCTGGTGTTCACGACTGTCGGCGATGACCAGGTCTGCTGCACGATCGAGTCGCCGGCGTTGAACGTCCGCGTCGACGACTCGCAGCATCGGCGTGACGTTGCTCTCGTGGACGAGCTCACCGCCCTCGGCTGGCCCCTCGTGACACAGGTGTCGGCGGCCCAGTTCCGGCCCGACGTCATGCACGCGCGCCGGGTGATGGCGCGGCGGGAGGCCGATGAGCTGTCGGCCTTGACGGTTCGCGTGCTGTACGACGTGATGGGTGCCCTGCATCCGGTGTTTCTGCGGGTCATCGGACAGGCCAACCTCGTGGACTACTCGGCGGCAGGCGCCGACATGTCCGCGAAGCCGGCCCAGCCGGTTTTGGTGACCGAGCCGGTCGACTCCCACCATCTCGGCGAGCTGGTGAGGCAGGCGATCGCAGTCGAGGTGGGCAGGGAGCCGGTGCACGACGCCGACGGTGACCTGATCGTTGAGACGGCGAAGGCCCGCGTCTTCGTCCGGGTGCTCCACGAAACCCCGGTCATTCACATCTTCGCGAGGCTCGTGCATCACATCGGGAACCCCTTCGAGGCGCCGTCAGCCGTTGCGAAGCTGAACGCCGACTACTCCTTCATCAAGTTCATGTTCGCCGATGACGCCATGTTCGCGCAGGTCCAGCTGCCGGCGACTCCGTTCGTGCCCGTCCAGCTGCGGCGGATGCTTGCGACGTTCGTCCAGATCGCCGAGCAGCTCGGCGACGAGCTACTGGAGCCCCTCGGCGGCGAGCCCGAGATCAACGGCGAAGGCGAAGGCGATACGGCCGCAGACGAGCCCGACGGCATCCCTCCGGAGCTCGTGACGCTCCTGGGCCTGGACCCCGACGGCTTGGGTCTCGACCCGGAGCTGACGGCCGACGTCTGCGGCCACTACAGGGCGTTGGCCTGGCAGCTCCTCCATATCGCCAGTGGTCAGGAAGAGGTCTGGCGTGCCGCCCGATTCGAGACCGACGACCCGGAGCAGGAGCTGAACTGCGCCGAGGAGGCAGCCGGGTGGAAGGCGACCCGGCTGAGCCTTGCGAGCGCTCTCGAGCTCATCAACTCCCGTACGGTATGACAGCAAACCTGTCCGGCTCGGGCTACGTCGAAAGGACCCATCGACGGTGCTGACCTACGACGTACGACGCGTCCGAGAGTGCTTTCCAGCACTGAGCGAGGGCGCCGCACACTTCGACGGTCCCGGCGGCTCCCAGGTCCCGCAGTCGGTAGCTGATGCCGTGGCAGCCACGCTGACGGCCGCCATCTCGAACAGGGGAAGCGTCACCCGCTCGGCTCGAAGGGCAGAGGAGGTGGTGCTCGGCGCCCGGGAGGCGATCGGTGACTTCCTCGCGGCTGATCCCGACTGCGTCGTCTTCGGTAGGAGCATGACGCAGCTGACGTTCGATGTGGCCCGCACATTCGCCAAGGGGTGGAGCGCTGGTGACGAGGTGGTGGTGACACGGCTGGATCACGACGCGAACATCAGGCCATGGGTCTACGCCGCCGAAGCCAGCGGATCGACACTTCGGTGGGTCGACGTGGATTCACGCACAGGGGAGCTCTCTGCGGACTCGCTGGCGTCCGTCATCACCGAACGCACCCGACTGGTCGCGGTGACTGCGGCATCGAACCTCCTTGGGACTCGGCCGGACGTCAGCGCGATATCGAGGGCGGCTCATGAGGTGGGCGCGGTGACGTTCGTCGACGGCGTGCATCTCAGTGCGCATGTGCTTCCCGACATCGACGATCTCGGCGCCGACATTTTCGTGTGCTCGCCCTACAAGTTCGGCGGTCCGCACTGCGGAGTTCTGGCAGGACGACGAGACGTGCTCGAGACGCTGCATCCGGAGAAGCTGCTGCCGTCGCAGGACTGCGTTCCCGACCGTTTCGAGCTGGGCACCCTGCCGTACGAGGTTCTTGCCGGCACGACAGCAGCCGTCGAATTCCTGGCAAATCTTGATAACACGGCAGGGGGGAGCCGGCGGGAACGGCTGGCCGCTTCCTTTCGCAGCCTCGAAGGCCATGAGGATTCGTTATGTCGGCGTATCGAGGACGGCCTCGCCGAGCTCGGTGCCAGCGTCTACTCCCGCGCCAGCAGCCGGACACCGACACTGCTCTTCGACCTGCCCGGCTTCGCGTCGACGGACCTCCAGCATCTCCTGGCGAAGCAGAACATCAACGCCCCGGCTGGGTCTTTCTACGCCCTCGAAGCGTCCCGCTCACTCGGACTCGGCGACGGCGGTGCACTGCGGGTTGGGCTGGCGCCCTACAATGACGAGTCCGACGTCGAGAGACTGCTCGACGGTTTGCGACTGGTCGCAGGCGGGCACGTCGGGCAAGCAGAGATCTCCACAATGGCGTGAGCCCCGACCATTCGGCGATTGGCGCGACGTGCTGCTGAGCGCTAACCGATGATATGCAAAACAATGCTGGCAAGACTTCGGGTGTAAATGCGGCCGATGCAGGGGTGGATATACCTCAGCACCGGGAATGTGGCAGGGGACGAGACCGTTTACGTTCCCACACAGCCGGCGCTGCCGTGTTAGCGTGACGTCAGCCGTGAGCCGGCAGGAGACAAGGACGCGAAGGGATTCGCCGCGGTGACCGTAGGTCAGGAGCTTGTCGTGACCCCGGGCCCGAGCGTTCCGCGACGCGCGATGGCACCGGGGTTCGTCGGACGTGAGCACGAGTTCTTTCAGGTCGTGGAAGCCTTGCGGAACCCTGGCGCCGTCGTCCTCGTGGAGGGGGAGGCCGGTGTCGGCAAGAGCCGGCTTGTCCAGGAGTTCCTGCGGTCATCAGCAGTATCGGACGACACAGTGTTGTTCGGTGTCTGTCCGCCCTTCCGGGACCCGTTCACGCTGGGGCCGATCGTCGCGGCGCTTCGTGCCACCAGCCCCGACATCGCCTCCTTGCAGCTCGACGGTCTAGCCGGCGCCCTTCGGCCGCTCTTTCCCGAGTGGGCCGGACGGCTACCTCCGGTACCGGAGTCTCTCGAGGACGCCAAAGCGGAGCGTCACCGGCTGTTCGCCGCGCTGATCCAGCTCCTCGGCCAGCTCGGCGTCTCCCTTCTCGTCGTCGAGGACCTCCACTGGGCCGACGAGTCGACGTTAGAGTTTCTGCTGCTGGTTGCGTCGCAACCGCGGGACGGGATCAGCCTCCTGTTGACGTTCCGGCCGGACGACGTCCCGTCCGACTCGTTGCTCCTGCGGCTGACGTCGAGGATGGCGCCCGGCGCCTTCCGTCAGCGGGTCTCGCTCTCGACCTTCGATGTCACCCGTACGACGGCTCTGATGTCGTCGATGCTGTACGACGAGCCGGTGGACGAGTCCTTCGCCAGCTATCTGCAGGAGCGCACCGAGGGGTTGCCGCTGGCGGTCGAGGAGTCCGTGCGACTGCTGCGCGACAGGTCCTCGCTCGAGTGCCGCGACGGAGTGTGGGAGCGGCGGGACGAGGTCGATCTCGACGTACCTCCGCTGGTCCGCGACGCGGTTCTGGAGAGGGTCCAGTCGCTCTCCGATGACGCGCAGCTGGTGCTGAGGGCCGCCGCCGTCCTGTCCGACAGTGTCGACGTCGACACGATCATCGCGGTCAGCGACCTCCCAAAGACGCACGCTCGAGCGGCGATCGCCGAAGCGGTCTCGTCGGGCCTGCTCGGGGAGGACCAGTCGGGGCTTGTCGCCTTCCGCCATGTGCTCGCCTCGAAGGCGATGTACGACGCCCTGTCCGCCATCGACAGGCGCGCGCTCCATCTGCGGGCCGGTCATGCCCTGGAAAACGTCCGTCCGCAACCGGTGGCGCGCCTCGTCTCGCACTTCCGGAAGGCCAACGACCTCGGTAACTGGGCCTTGTACGGCGAGCTGGCCGCCGAGATGGCGATCTCGGCCGGTGACGACAGCACGGGGGTCGTGTTGCTCACTGACCTGGTCAATGCGCTCGAGCTTCCGCTACGGACGCGGTCGCGCCTCGCCAAGCGGCTTGCCGGGGCTGAGGTCTTTCGTCGTTCGGTCGACGGTGACCTGGTCCGGAAGGTCATCGACTCCCTGCGGCTCATCGTCACCACCGACGGCATGGTCGCTCGCGACATCGCTGAGATCCGCAGCCCGCTCGGGCGGCTGCTCATGCAGCGAGCCGACTTCGAGGCGGGACGCGCCGAGCTGGAGAAGGCGATCCCGGATCTCACCCACGATCCCGAAGAGTCGACCCGGGCCATGGTCTTCCTTGGTCACCCCTATGGCAGCACCTGGCACGTCAGCAAGCACATCGACTGGTTGCGCAGGGCCGCCGAGATGCAGCCGGACTCGATGAGCGACATCGACAAGATGGCGCTCACCGTCGACAGGATGACAACGCTGCTGCTGCTCGGGGAGGAGTCCGGCTGGGACCTGGCGGCCCGCCTGCCCGTCGTCGCGTCGACGGTCAAAGAGGGCCTGCAGGCAACCCGGGGGCACGGCAACGCCGGCTACACCGCCATGCTCTGGGGCCGGTACCCGGCAGCGCACCATCACCTGTCGACCGCGCTCGCGCTCGCTGACGCCGGCCGGTTCGAGCGGATCCACGACCCGATCCTTTCCTCGCAGGCGCACCTCGACTGGTTCACCGGCCAGTGGACCGGCCTGGCGGACCGGGTCGCGACAATCGGTCACGACGGCGGTGAGCGACTCCCGGTGCTCGAGGCGATCTTGGTCGCACGACTGCTGGAGGCCGCTGAGGGGAACGTGCACATCGCCGAGGAGCGTCTCACCGGTCTGCTGGTAGAGGTCGGCGGGCAGCAGGTTCCGGACCTGTACGTGGGCGTCGCGGCGGCGCTGGCGTCCCTCCAGCTCGACCAGGGGCGCATCCACGAGGCACTCCAGGTGACCCAGCTGCCGATGCAGGAGATCACCCGGAAGGGCGCCTGGGTGTGGGCCACCGAGATAGCTCCGATCCGAGTCGAGGCAATGGTCGTCAGTGGCCAGGTCGAGGAGGCGCGCTGGCTCACGACAGCCTTCGCCCGTGGGATCCGCGGGCTCGAGGCGCCGGCTCCGGCGGCCGCGCTCAAGCTCTGCCAGGCGTTACTCGCCCAGGCCCGCGGCGACGACCCGGCGTCGGTCGCTCGCCGCTTTCGCGACGTCGCCGCGACCTGGGAACGGCTGCCTCGCCCCTTCGACGCCGCTCTGGCGCATGAGCGGGAGGCGGAGAACCTTATCGCGGCCGACATGCACGAGGAGGGAGTCGCCCTGCTCAGCGACGTACGCACTGCCCTCGTCGACATCGGGGCGCTGGCCGATGCCGAGCGCGTGGTGTCGACGCTCCGGGGGTACGGCGTCGAGGTGCGGGGCGTCCAGCGTGGTGGGCGGCGCAGCTACGGTGACGAACTGTCGCCCCGGGAGATCGACGTGGTATCGCTATTGGTGAGCGGCCTTACAAACAAGGAGATCGGCAAGCTTCTCGTGCTGTCTCCGAAGACGATAGCGCGCCACCTCGACTCCGCTCGACGTAAACTGGGAGCCCCCTCTCGAACCGCTCTTGCGGTCAAAGCGATGGAAGCCGGCATCGTGCCGGACGAGCCCCCCCGCGGCATCCCGAGGCTTCGTGGGCTTACCCAGTAAGCGTCGTCCGAGCGTCCTAGGATGTCCGATTTGTCCTACGAGCAAAGTTGGGTGTTTTGCCCAATTGCTGGGGATGTGCTCCAGGGCAGAGGCTAGGGCACAGAACTTACGACTGGCTCCTAAAGCGGAGTACGCAAGCTGGTCGCAAGGGAAGGGGAAATGACATGACTCGTATCGGCACCCGCCTCTCGGCAGGCCTCATCAGCACCGCCCTCCTGGTTGGAGGCGCAGCAGTGCTGGCGGCCCCCGCCGACGCCGCCTCGTCCAACACGGTCCAGCTCTCGCAGTCCGACACGGTCCAGCTCAAGACGGTTCAGCTCACCGTTCAGCTGTAACCGTCCCTAGACGGTTCCCACACCCCCTTCAGTGGGAACTCAACGTGGGGCGCCCGGCTCAGCCGGACGCCCCACGTAACATTTTCCGGCTCGCAGCGTGATGCCAGTCTCATCGGCCCTGAGGACCGGCGCAGCCCGTCGTCTCCGCACGTATCGGCAGTCAGCGCTCGGCCACTCACAGAAGCCTCGTCGGGCCGCAGGACCCCCTGCCCACGCTGCCAGTGGCGCACCGTAACTACGCAGGTGAAGCGTGCGGGTGACGGGGGTCAGGCAGCGACAGGGCGTTGGACCGCCGGCGCGGCGTCTGCTGCGTGGCTCAGAGCCGCCGGTGCGATCGAATCCACCGGGGTGAACTCGGCGACGTCCGAGAGGTCGCTGTCGTCGTCGAGGAAAGTACGGCCCTTCCAGGTGCCGATGAGCGCGACCTTCGCCAACGCGATCACGAGACTCGGCTGGAAACGGTCGCGGAGCAGGCTGCCCATTCGTTGGCTCATCTCGCCATGATGGACCTCCGTTCACCCATTCCGGTGGATCTTGTCGACGACACACCACAGCGCACCGCGCTGTGGACGCCTGTAACTGCTGGGGCGGCTGTGGCTGGTGAGGCATCCGATGGCAGGCTCGGAGCCGGCGGGAGGCTCCCCCTGGCCCGCGCGCGGATGGGACACTTGGCTCGTGCATGCCGCCGTCTGGGTCGTCGCGCTCGCCGCGGTAGTCACGGCAGCAAGCGTCTTCTCGAGGCGGCTCCCGGTGCCGGCACCGCTCAGCCTCACGCTGGTGGGGCTGGCCGCCTCCTTCGTCCCGGGCGTACCAATGGTGCGTCTCAGTCCTGACATCGTGCTGGTGGGGTTCCTGCCGCCGCTGCTGTACGCGACGGCACTGCGCACGTCGCTCGTCGACGTACGGCGCAACAAGCTCGCCATCGCGGAGCTCTCGGTGGGGCTCGTCATCGTCACGACCTTCGTCGCCGCGGTGGTCATCTGGTGGTTGCTGCCGGTGCCCTTCGCCGTCGCCGTGGCCGTGGGCGCAGTCGTGGCGCCGCCGGATGCGGTGGCAGCCACCGCGGTGGCCCGCCGGGTAGGAATGCCCCGCCGGATGGTCACCGTCTTGGAGGGCGAGGGGCTGCTCAACGACGCGACGGCGCTGGTCACCCTCCGCACCGCGATAGCCGCCACCGGCTCGGCGGTCTCCGTCTGGGGGGTCGGCTGGAGCTTCGTGGCGACCGCTGCCGGCGGGCTGCTCGTGGGGCTCGCCGTCGCGGCGGTGACCGGACGCGTTCGTCGGGTCATCACAGACGAGATCACCGACACCGCGGTATCACTGGTCACTCCGTTCATCGCTTATCTGGTCGCCGAGGAGCTGCACTGTTCCGGCGTGCTGGCTGTGGTGGTCGCCGGGCTCGTGCTCAGCCACCGGGCCTACCTGCTGCAGTCCGCGAGCTCGCGGATCTTCGAGCGCACCAACTGGAGCACGATCGAGTTCCTCCTGGAGAACGCCGTCTTCTTCTTCATCGGGCTGCAGGTGCGCCAGATCATCGCCGACGCCTCGGACAGCGGTCTGCCGACCGGCCGGGTGGTGATCGTGTGTGTAGCCGTCCCGGTGACGGTGATGCTGGTGAGGCCGCTGTGGGTCTTTGCGACGACGTACCTGCCATTTCTCATCTCTCGGCTCCGGCGCTCACCTGCTCAGGCCCTGCCCTTGTCGGTCCCGGCGGGAATCTCGTGGGCCGGCATGCGGGGTGTGGTGACCGTTGCCGGCGCCTTCATCCTCCCGTCGGAGACGCCGTACCGCCCGGTCCTCCTTCTCATCGCCGTCTCCGTGGTGGGTTCGACGCTGCTGTTGCAAGGCGCCACGCTGTCGCTGGTGCTCCGGCGGCTCGGCCTGCGTGGCCCCGATCCGGCCGAGGATGCGCTGTCCTTCGCTACCGTCGAGGAGAAGGTCAGCGCGGCCGGCCTGGCGCGCTTGGAGGAGGTCGCTGAGCCGGCTGTCAGTCCCGATGTACTCGACCGGCTCCGGCGGCGCGCCCGCGAGCGGAGCGACGCCGCCTGGGAGCGGCTCGGCGGCACCGACGAGACCCCCAGCCAGGCCTACTCCCGCCTGCGCACGCGGATGATTGAGGCCGAACGGGCGAAGCTGCTCAGGATCCGTGACGAGGGTCTGGTCGCGCATGAGGTGCTGCGCCAGGCTCTCGGTGCCATCGACGTCGAGGAGACGGTGCTGTGGCTGGGGGAGACCCTGAATCTGCGGGACCGTGCGGAGGACCTGGTGCCTCGCCAGGCGTTGAACGCGTGCGGGCACCTGGCCAGCGCTCCCTCCGGGGCGACGCCCGGCACTCCCGAGGGGTGCAAGGAGTGCCTCGAGCTCGGGCTCGAGTGGGTGCACCTGCGCATGTGTCTGTCCTGCGGACATGTCGGGTGCTGCGACTCCTCGATAGGCAAGCATGCGGCGGGCCACTTCGTAGCCAGCACCCATCCGGTGATGCGCAGCTTCGAGATTGGGGAGGCCTGGCGCTGGTGCTACGTGGACGAGGTCGTCGGGTGACCGGTTCCGCGCCCGTCGGCGAGGAGGCAGCCAGCTGGCACATCAGCTATCCCGAACAGCTTCCGGTCTCGCAGCGCCGGGACGACATTGCCTCGGCGATCGCGGGCCACCAGGTGGTCATCGTCGCCGGTGAGACCGGAAGCGGCAAGACCACGCAGCTGCCGAAGATCTGCCTGGAGCTCGGCCGCGGCCGGTCCGGCGTCGGCATCGCCCATACGCAGCCACGGCGCATCGCGGCGCGGACCGTTGCGGAGCGGATCGCCGAGGAGCTGGGCACCCCCCTCGGGGACGTCGTGGGATACAAGATCCGCTTCACCGACAGGTCGAGCAGCGAGACGCAGGTCTTGGTCATGACCGACGGCATCCTGCTGGCGGAGATGCAACGCGACCGCACCCTGCGCCGCTACGACACGATCATCATCGACGAGGCCCATGAGCGGAGCCTCAACATCGACTTCATCCTCGGTTACCTCAAACAGCTGCTGCCGCGACGACCGGACCTCAAGGTGGTCATCACCTCGGCGACGATCGACTCCAGGCGCTTCTCACAGCACTTCGGCGGTGCGCCGGTCATCGAGGTGTCCGGGCGCACCTATCCCGTGGAGGTGCGGTACCGGGAGCGGACCGACGACCAGCCAACCGGCATCACCGAGGCCGTCCGCGAGCTCGTGCACGAGGGACCTGGGGACATCTTGGTGTTCCTCTCGGGGGAGCGGGAGATCCGCGACGCTGCCGACGTACTCGCCAAGCTGAAGCCGGCCCGGGTCGGGGACGATCTCGAGATCCTGCCGCTGTACGCCCGCTTGTCCGCGTCCGAGCAGCATCGCGTGTTCACCCCGCATGTGGGGCGCCGGGTCGTGCTCGCCACCAACGTGGCCGAGACGTCGCTGACCGTCCCAGGGATCCGGTACGTCGTCGACACCGGGCTGGCCCGCATCTCCCGCTACAGCGCCCGGACCAAGGTGCAACGCCTGCCCATCGAGCCGATCTCCCGGGCGAGCGCCAACCAGCGTGCCGGGCGGTGCGGACGGGTGGCCGACGGCATCTGCATCCGGCTGTACAGCCAGGAGGACTTCGACGGCCGCCCCGAGTTCACCGACCCGGAGATCCTGCGGACGAACCTCGCCGCGGTGATCCTGCAGATGACGGCTCTGGGTCTCGGTGATGTCGCCGGCTTCCCGTTCGTCGAGCCACCTGACACCCGGGCGGTCCAGGCCGGCCTGCAGCTTCTCGACGAGATCGGAGCCGTCACCCTCGAGCGGGTGGAAGGTCGCCGTACCGGCACCCCCACGCTGACCAAGATCGGCCGGCAGCTTGCCCAGCTGCCGGTCGACCCGCGACTGGGCCGCATGCTCATCGAGGCCGACCGGCGGGGCTGCCTTCGTGAGGTCATCGTCGTGACCGCGGCGTTGTCCATGCAGGACCCGCGGGAGCGGCCGGCCGACCAGCAGGAGCTCGCCGACCAGATGCACCGCCGGTTCACCGACCCTACGTCGGACTTCGCGGGCATCCTCAACCTCTGGGGCTACCTGAAGGAGCAGCAGTCCGATCTCAGCTCGAGCGCGTTCCGCCGGATGTGCAGGCGCAGCTACCTCAACTACCTGCGGGTCCGCGAGTGGCAGGACCTGGACTCGCAGCTGCGCCAGGTGGCCAAGCGGCTGGGCCTGCGGCTGAACGCCGCGCCGGCCGCCGCGGAGGAGATCCACCAGGCGCTGCTTGCCGGGCTGCTGTCCCACATCGGCCTGCGCGATGGTGACCGGCGCGACTACCTGGGCGCGCGTGGCACCCGTTTCGCGATCTTCCCGGGGTCGGCGGTGTTCAAGAAGCCGCCGGAGTACGTGATGGCAGCGGAGCTGGTCGAGACCGCTCGGCTCTGGGGACGGGTCAACGCCCGGCTGGACCCGGCCTGGGCCGAGGAGCTAGGGGCACATCTCGTCAAACACACCTACACCGAGCCGCACTGGGAGAAGAAGCGCGGCTCGGTGATGGCGCTCGAGAAGGTGACGTTGTTCGGCGTGCCGATCGTCTCCGAAAGACCTGTCAACTACGGACGGATCGACCCCGAGGTGGCGCGGGAGCTCTTCATCCGCCACGCGCTCGTGCAGGGCGAGTGGCGTACCCATCACCGGTTCTTCGCCGACAACCGGGCGCGGCTCGAGGAGGCCGAGGAGCTGGAGCACCGAGCTCGTCGTCGCGACATCGTCGTGGACGAGGAGACGGTGTTCGACTTCTACGACGAGCGCGTACCGGCCGGTGTGGTATCGGCCGCCCACTTCGACTCATGGTGGAAGAAGGAGCGACGTCGCCAGCCCGACCTGCTGAGCTTCACTGCCGAGATGCTGGTCCAGGAGAGCGCCGAATCCGTTTCGGTGGCCGACTATCCGACCCAGTGGCAGCACGGAGACGTCGTGCTGCCACTCGACTACACCTTCGAGCCCGGCAGTACCGACGACGGCGTCACCGTCGACATCCCCGTCGACGCGCTGAGCGTCGTCTCGCCGGACGACTTCACGTGGCCGGTTCCCGGGCTCCGTTTCGACCTCGTCGTGGCGCTGCTGAGGTC
>JBBQKY010000029.1:0-19809 GCA_038327385.1 Propionibacteriales bacterium | reverse complement strand
CTGACTACGGATCCACTTCGGCCCGCTATCGTCATAGTGCAGCAGGGCATACAGGTCCCACCACGGATCGAGAGTCACCCCGGCGATCGACTCATAGAGCGACCGAAGCTGCTCCGACCACTCGGGCGAGTAGAGCGCCGCCAAGTATCGCCGACAGTGCCCGACGTCAATCGCGCGCGCCCCCCGATGGATGCCATTCCAGTCGGTCAGTCCAGTAATCCTCCCGCGCGACCACAGCATGTTGACAGGCAGGAAATCACCGTGCAGAAAGACGGCAGTGTCCTTTGGCGACGGCGCCGCCATGACACCGAACGCCGCCTTCCACACGGCCGGCTTCGGTGCGTCGACCGGCACTCGAAACTCGTCTAGAGGAGCGATCCAAGAATCCGTCCAAGGTCTGAATATCTGCGCGGGGAGATCGAGGGAATGCAGCAATACAGCAATCTCCGCGATCCTCATCATCCACGACCGAGGTTCCGCCGGATTAAGGTCAAGATGCCCCTGCAACCGTGTCATCAGCAACGATGGCGCGCCCCCCGTCGAAGCACCAGCAACATCAGTAGCGAGGATGCTCGGAACCGGGAGCCCGCTTCCCGCCACCACACGAAGGTTGGCGATCTCCTTCTTTAAGCTCCCCTGCAGGCCAAGCCCGCCCGGGTATTGCCGCAGTATGACGAACGTTCGCTTTCCACGTCGCTCGACAGTCAGCCGATTCACGGCGGAGTTGACGCCACCGGTCAATCGGCGATAGCCAACGATGCGACTGCCCCGACCCATCGACGCCGCAACCCAGGCGAGAGTCTCCACGGAGGGCCGACGCTGCCTGAAGCCGCCATCCCTCCAGTCGCCGTCGGTCATAAGCCGAGGCTATTCGTCAGGAGCCGGTGGCATAGGGATTTTCTAACCCGCGTGAGGCAGTGACCAGGCTGCTGGATGGCCGTCACCATCCACCGTTTACCAACGACGTCGATCTAGACCCTCCCCGACAGTCCACACAAGCACAGGCGAACGCGAACCGAATGCGGGACGGTTGCCGATTATCGCCGGGCCGTCACCGGCTTGGGGCCCGAGTCGTCCCGCAAGGGAACCGCTACCGGAACGAGCTCGACCGCGTCGGGGAGGTCGCCGGGATGATTGCGGGTTTCCCGCAGGGGACCCCTCAGCGGCAGAAGTATGCCGGGAGGTCAGCTCGCATCGGGACGCATCAGCTCGTACTCCGCTTCCCCCTGCTCCCAGCCGGGGATCGGGTCGTCCCACTCCTGCACATGAGTTCCGACGAGCACGAGGCCCACCTTCTGAAGCACACGCCGCGAGGCACAGTTGACGTCCATCGTGCTAGCAACGACTCGAGTCACGCCTGGCGCTGAAAGCGCCTGGGCCACCATCACGCGCGCTCCTTCTGTTGCCAGGCCCCGTCCCCAAGCAGCGCGGTGCAGCCGGTAGCCGATGGAACTCATATCGAGGTGGTCGACGAACGCACTCGCTCCCCACCAGCCCACGGCACCTTCGAGCGCCAGTCGAGTTTCTCTATGGGTTCGTGAAGGACAAGACCCAGATTGCAGATCCGACTGACTGGCAAAACCTCGAGTACGTGCCTACGCAGGTTGTGACTGAGACCTTCCGCTATGACTCGCCGGCTGATGGCGTGCTGTGGCGCTCTTCCAAGGAGAAGGACATGACCACTTGCGTCTTGTTCATCTCCAGCACGGAGTTGCCGATCCAGGGGCCGAAACGTCGAGCACGCGGCTGCTTCTGGACCCGGCCACGGTGGGGCGTATCGCCGCCCCGCTGTAGTTCCTGCTGTCCCGCACTCATCCACACGAGCAGGTCGCTCACTGACGACACCAGACCTCGCAAGGCGTGGTCGAACATGCCCACGATGAGCCGCAGTTCGCTGCTCATGCCGCTGCTACTGAACGCCCAAGCGTCACGCCTCAGGACGGATAGGGTCGAGCGATGCTGCATCTGCTCGTGGACACTTCCACCTGGCTCGACCTGTCGAAGCGGCGCGACGGCCAGCGGTGGATCGTGGCCATCCGCGTGCTCGTTCATCAGGGCGAAATTGAACTCCTCGTGCCGCCCGTCGTCATAGAAGAGTTCGAGCGAAACCGCGAGCGCGTCGAAGCCTCCATGACGGCGAGCGTGGAACAGCGCTTCAAGCTCGTCAAGCAGGATCTTGGCGACTACGGCGGGAGCGACTACGAACAAGCACGGCGGGTCATCGACGGCCTTGTGTACGAAGTGCCGCTCATCGGTGCCATGACCACTCGCAACTTTGATGAGGTGTTGGAATTGCTACGCGGCGGGCGTGCCGCAGAGGCGACGGACGATGAGCATCGGCGAGTGGTCGAGCGCGGTCTGAGCAAGCGCGCACCCTTCCATCGCTCCCGCAACAGCGTGGCAGACGCACTCCTCATCGAGCTGTCCGCGACCGAGATTCAGAAGGCTGACCTCGCCTCGCCACCGATCCCCATGCCTTCGTCACCACGAATAGTGACGACTTCTCGCTACCGAACGGTGACGATCGGGAGCCGCACCCTGACTTTGCGGACCTATTCGACGGCGAGGGCACGAGCTACGGACTCGGCGTGGACGGCCTCAACAACGTCCTGCTCGCCCACTTCGGCCAGGAGCTCGAAGAGCTGTTTGAGGAGACCGACTTCCAAGAAGAACCACGCCGTCTGGCTGAGATCAGTGAGGCAGAGCAAGAGATGTTCGACCGTGTGTGGCATCACCGGTCGCTTCAGCGCGAGTACCGCCTGCTCAATGAGGGTCGTGCCGAAGAGGTTGAGCGAACCGTCGAGATTGCCCGCGCTGGGCGCGAGCGGGTGGAGGCGAAGTACACCGAGCCCGGACAGTTAGGTCCCCATACTAACTTCGAGCTGGGCATGCTCAACGGCAAGCTCTCGGCGCTGCGATGGGTGCTCGGAGCGGAGTGGGACTTTCTGGACACCTGAGTTCCATCAACGGCGCCCAGCCCTTGCAGTCATGGGCGAACATGTCGACACAGTCCCGCTGTGCACCACTCACGCCGCTGCTGCGGTCGAAGCACCATTTGCAAGGGTCAGGCTTCCCGTCGGCGACGCTCGAAAACGAGGCCACCGGTTCGTCGGTTTCTAGTTTGTCGTGGCTTGGGTTCTGATGCTGGGAGGGTGTTGATCCCGCGGTTGCGTAGCCGGTAGCTGACGCCATTGAGGGTGAGGACGTCGGCGTGGTGGACGACGCGGTCGATCATGGCGGCGGCGACGGCCTGGTCGCCGAAGACGCCGCCCCAGCCGCTGAAGGGCAGGTTGCTGGTCAAGATGAGCGAGGCGTGTTCGTAGCGGGAGGAGACGAGCTGGAAGAACAGGTTCGCGGCGTCTTGCTCGAAGGGCAGGTAGCCGACCTCATCGACGATGATCAGACCGTAGCGGCGCAATCGGGTCAGTTCGGTGGCTAGCCGGCCGGCGCGGTGGGCGTCGGTGAGTCGGGTGACCCACTCGGTGGCGGTCGCGAACAGCGCCACCCATTAGCGATCCACCACTTCACCAAACCTGACTGGGGACGAGACGGACGACCGTATAAGTCAGTGCGAGTTGTCTTCCATGCGCGGATCACGGGCGTTCACCTCGGGACTACCGAAGTGAACGGTTCGACAGACTTCGCCGAGTGGATCCCCATAGCCCAAGTGCCGAATCTGCACCCCAAGGCGGACATCGTCGACGTAACGGTGTCCGCGCTGAGGTCGGGGTCGGGTGACCCGAGATTGACGAACCGCACCGGCGTTGTGGGACCTCAAGTCGTGACGCTCATACCGGCGGATGAGTGGTTCCGGATCTGTAGCCGCCATCCGATCAATCATTCGAGCGCCGCATCGTGAGTGCGTCTTATCACCGCGATTGCTGCCCCGGTCCGCCCCTCATCCAGGGAGCGTGCAGAATGCGCCGGGCCACCCATGGGCGTGTTCGAGCACGGCTCTTGCGAGGGCTGGCACGCTGAGATCGTCGGTGTCCACAGCGAAATCTGCGATGTCATCCGCACCGAGTTTCGCGCCGAAGGCGGCCGCTCTCTCGCTGAGGTACGTCAAACCTTCCAGGGACAGCGTCGAAACCGCGCCGTCGGTGCCTAAGCCATCTATCTGTCCTCGTCGAAGTATACGAGAGGCCAAGGTCTCAGGTCTGGCTTGCAGCCGACATAGGGTGAGCTCTCCGTCAGGGATCGCCGCCTCGAAACGGCGACGCTGTTCGACGGTCACGAGGAACCCCGCCACCACCATGCATCGCGCACCGGCCGCCAGGAAGTTTGGCCACATGGAGGCCAGATTCAGCTCGATCAAGCGCGCCTCGTCGGCGAACGAAGGGGAACAGAACCCCAGATTGTCGGTGTCCAAGTACGCCGCAGGGACTTCGGCATCCGCCAGGCGGGTAAAGATTTCCCACGCGACATTCGTCTTACCTACTGCGTCAGGGCCGTGAAGCCACAAGATAGGTACCCGGCCGGTCGCCACCACGGAAGCGTAGCTGCGGTGAAGCACATGCGCATTCCAGTTCCTGCAGCGCCTCTTTGCGCGGCAACTGTGAGCTCTTGTGCTGGGACGTCGATTCCCCCTGAGCGCGGTCGGCAGCGAGCCTCTCGGGCAGCCTTCCTCGGACGGTGAGGACACGCGCGCGACCCAGGTACATCACATGAGCTGGTGCTCGGGTCGCTCAGACGACGGTGAGCTGGGCTCAAGCCACCGCATGGAGAACACCACGGCGCTGTGCTCGGGTCCGACTCAGCGTCCTGGGGTTCGGCGGCGGAGCCTGTCGAGCATCACGGGCGCGTTGTCCAGGTGCGACCTTCCACCTTCCTCTGGAGGTCGACGCCAGGCGGAGAACTGGAACCGGGCGTTGTACGCGGTGACCCAGCTCGCTGCGGCGAGGGCGACGGTCTGCTCGGCCGCGGTGAACTCATGAGCAGCGGCGTTTTGGTACTCGGCGAGGAACGCGTCCTGCTCAGCCTCGGTCGGCACGTCGCCGAGTCCAGTTTCGGAACGGCCGCAAAACACCGCGGACGCGAGTCCCACGATGACACTCTCCCGTTCCACCACGAGGCTGTCCCAGTCGTACACCATCACGAGTCGGTCGTTCTCGAATCGGAGATTCTGTGCCTCCCAGTCGGTATGACCAATGATCAAGCGCTCATCTCCGGCGGCGCACAAGACTCGCTTGGAGAGGCGCGCCAACTCGTCCAGCGTTTCAGAGCCTTCACCTGCCGCGGCCATATCGACGTCGGGGCGATGCGGCACGGGCCAAAGCTCCTTGCTCGAGTAGTTAGCCCACGCGGGACGCCCCAACGCGAGGTCTGCCCAGGAGGCTGGGTCAACCGCATCGCAAGCGTCGACCAGCCGAGCCAACCCGGCCGCCATCTCGCGACGATCCTCCGGTAGATGACCGTTCGGCACCACGCCGACATCGTGTAGCTCCTCCGCGAAGGCCAGGCCGCTGGCCAGAGCAGCCGGACCCGCGAGAGGCATCGGCGCCGGAAAGCCGTCGGCGACGAGCAAACGCTGAACCCCTTGCACGGCCCTCAGACGGGCCACCGTCTGATCGGGACGAACCACCTTGACGACAACGTCGCGACCGTCCTGCAGCTCCAAGCCCACGGCCCATCCCACACCCTCGACCCAGAACACCACCCGGCGAACTGGCGAACCCAGCACACGCAGGCACCAGGAGGACACCGCGCCGGTGGCCTCGCCCTCATCGATCCGACCGAACAGATCGACGACCAACCGAGATGGATGCACGACACTAGCGTGCCAACGACAGCCTCGGACGGCCACAACCACACCTCGTATCCCGACCCCTGTCACGGTCACAACTGTCTGGCTCCGTCATTGCCCGTGGGTTGCCCTGGGGCCTTCGCGGTGGGCTCGGACGAAGAGGAAGACCGGGGTGGTGGTGAGCGCCACCCGCATCCTGGGGTCCATATCCAAGGGCAGACTCTCGGGCAGCGGCTCGTCGACGACATCGATGGAGAACCCGCCTTCTCGGAGCTGCCCAAAGATCACCGACATGGGCCGTCGATACATCGTGGCGGTCACGAGATGGCCGTCCCAATCCCAATCCTCGCGGACGAGCTCGGTTCGGTGGTAGTCCGACTTGTCTGACCTGTTCCAACCGGTGATCGGGTGGTGCACTGAGAAGACCTGCGCTCCGTTTGGGGTCATGCAGCGATGGAGTTCCGCGAGCAGAGGAGGCCAATCCTCGAGATTGTGCATCACCAGTGAGGCGACAACAACGTCGATGCTGCCCGTGCGGACTAGGTCGAGCGGCTGCTCGATGTCAGCGACACTGATTCTGGCGCGGTCGCCCAATCTTTCGGTGGCGTGAGCGACAAGCCGCAGGATCGCCGGCCTGTCATATTGAGCATTCACCGGGTGATCCACCGAGACGCGGGCATAGGTGTCGGCGAGGTCACGGTAGATGGCGGCCATACTCATTGCTCGAACTTATCGTCATGAGCGTCCCTGGCCGCGTCTCCCGATCCCGTTGGTCGATGCCAGCCGTCAGATTGCGGATTCGGGCGTCGCTTAGCTGCGTCTCTTCGCCCCGTGCGCCCGGCTGATGACCGGCGTGACGGTGCGGCCGATCTGGTGATGATGCGGGAAGTCTGCGGACACCTCCGAGCGCCGCAGCTGGACCGGTGCTGTTGCTAGCGTCCGTGGACTTGGAGTCGCTCATGATTCAGGTCGAGGGCGTCGCGTTGTACGTCGGCGTGATGGGCAAGGGACCCGACGTGGTCATCCTGACCGGCGGACCTGGGTGCGTGCAGTACCCGGAGCGAGACGAGATCTCAACGCCGAGTCACCGCGCCTGGTACCCCGAACCGCGCGGCGTCGGCCGCTCGGAAGGCGGTCCGCACACCATGGAACGCTCGATCGCTGATCTCGAAGGCATCCGTGAGGCTGTCGGAGTCGACAGCTGGATCGTGGTTGGCCACTCCTGGGGTTGTGATCTGGCTGTTCGGTACGCGGTCGAACATCCGGAGGCGGTGGCGGCGGTGGTAAGGGATTGCCGGTAGAGGTCGGTCCCCAACGCGATCGCATCTGGTCGGTGGCCTACGAAGCCGGGAAAGGCGCGGAGTCCGTAGTCGACATCGACTGGGTGCCCGAGGTGCATGCGGTGCTCAGCGACTCGTTCACCGACCGGATTCATCGACCCGACCTATGGAGGCGACTGGCCGACTGCGAGGTGCCGATGCGCTTCATCGCCGCCGGAGACGACATCCGTCCGTCGTGGCCACTGGCGCAGCTCGCCGCGCTCGTTCCGCACGGCGAGTTCGCCACCGTCCCCGATATACCGCACGACTTCTGGCTCACCCACCCCCAGGTATGGCTCGAGACCGTCGCCAACGCCTGCGCCGCGTTGTGACCTCCGCCCGTCGGCACGCTCTGACTCCGGGCACGAACCAGCGTCTATCCACCGCCTTTGACGCGACAGCTTTGGTCGGTGGGCGTTTGCGAGCGAGTGGATCTGACCACGAGGCTCACGTTCGCCCGTTGACGGCTGCCCCGGAAGCTCCCTTGCGGGCATCCCATCTCACAGAACCGGCGGAGCGGACACCACTCGCGGACCAATTGAGACTAGAACTGAGACTACGGGTCGTCAGCACAACCGATCACGGGTCGGCGGTCTTCGGATCGTGGTTGGCGTTTCCGCAGGTCAGCCCCTGATTTCGCGTGGCGGAGGATAGGGGATTCGAACCCCTGAGAGCTTTCACTCAACACGCTTTCCAAGCGTGCGCACTAGGCCACTATGCGAATCCTCCGCCGCAGAGGCTACCGGTACGGCGCGAAGCGGGGAAACGGCCGGGCGGGGCTGTCGTACACTCGGGCGCAGCCCCTCGTGCGGCGGCACCTTGCCCAACTCCCCCAGGGCCGGAAGGCAGCAAGGGTCAGCGAGCTCTGCTGGGTGCACGGGGGGTCCGCTCACGCCCCGGCCGACGCGACCCGCGTGTCGTCGTACGGCGCTAATGTCGTGCAGGTGGACGCGCCCCTCGCCCTGTACCGGCGATACCGCCCCGACACGTTCGCGGACGTGATTGGGCAGGACCACGTGACCCGGCCACTGTCCCAGGCGCTCGCCAACAACCGGGTCAACCACGCCTATCTCTTCTCCGGTCCGCGCGGCTGCGGCAAGACGACGAGTGCCCGGATCATGGCGCGCGCCCTCAACTGCGAGAAGGGTCCGGCGGCGACCCCGTGCGGCGTCTGCGACTCCTGCGTCGAGCTCAAGACCGGGGGGACCGGCTCTCTCGACGTCATCGAGATCGATGCTGCCAGCCACGGCGGGGTGGACGACGCCCGCGACCTGCGGGAGCGCGCGTTCTTCTCCCCGGTCCGCTCGCGCTACAAGGTCTACATCATCGACGAGGCCCACATGGTCAGCAAGGAGGGCTTCAACGCCCTCCTGAAGCTGGTCGAGGAGCCGCCCTCCCACCTGCGCTTCATCTTCGCCACCACCGAGCCGGACAAGGTCATCGGCACAATCAGGTCCCGTACCCACCACTACCCGTTCCGGCTCGTCGCCCCGAAGGTGCTCGGCGACTACCTCGTGCAGCTGTGCATCCGCGAAGGCGTCGAGATCGAGCCGACGGTGGTGCCGCTGATCGTGCGGGCGGGCGGCGGGTCGGTGCGGGACAGCTTGTCGGTCCTCGACCAGCTGATGGGCGGCGCCGGCCCCGACGGTGTGACGTACGCGCTGACGACCGCCCTGCTCGGCTACACCCCGGACAGCCTGCTCGACGAGACGGTCGACGCGCTGGCCGCGGACGACGGCGGGACCCTCTTCGGGGTCATCGACAAGATCATCGACACCGGCCAGGACCCGCGGCGCTTCGCCGAGGACCTGATGCACCGGCTGCGCGACCTCGTCGTGGTCTCCGCGGTCCCCGACGCCGCGTCCCGCGGGATCATCGAGGTCCCGCAGGACCAGGCGGAGCGGCTGGCGGCGCAGGTGGCGCGCTTCGGGCGGGCCGAGCTGACCCGGGCCGCCGACATCGTCAGCCAGGGCCTGACCGACATGCGCGGCGCGACGGCTCCCCGACTGCTGCTGGAGATGATGTGCGCGCGGATCCTGCTCCCCGGCATGGACCACACAGCTGAGGGACTGGGGGCCCGCATCGACCGTGTCGAGCGACGGCTGTCCGTCGTCGGCGATGCCGGTACGACGGTCCGCGCGGCGTCCAGCGACCCGCGTCCGGCGGCGACGCCTGTCGACACAGGGCCGGCGCCCGCCGCCGGCACCGAGCCCGGTACGGCGACCAGGGTCGCCACGGAGATGGCCCCAGACGAGTCGGCTGCGCCAGTTTCAGAGACAACTGGCGGCGCGCCTCCCGCGGAATCCGGCCCATCCAGAGCTCCGGCGCCTGCGGCGAGCTCGGGCTTGACCCTCGTCGACATCCGCCGCCTGTGGCCGGGAGTCCTCGACCGGGTGAAGACCATGCGGCGCTTCTCCTGGCTGCTGCTCAGCCAGAACGCGCAGGTCAAGGACCTGCACGATGGCATCATCACGATCGGCTTCGCCAGCGCGGGCGCCGCGAAGAACTTCCGTTCCAGCGGAGCCGACGAGATCCTCCAGCAGGCGCTCATCGACGAGCTCGGCGTCGAGTGGCGCGTCGAGGGCATCATCGACGGCCCCGGCGGTCAGGCCCAGGGTGAGCAGGTCTCGGGCGTCCAGACCACCGCAGGTGCAGGCGCCGCCCCGCCAACCGCCCCGGTCGCGCCGCCGGGCGAGGCGACGGAGCCGCACCCGGCCCCGCCTTCATCCGGCCCCGCGTCGGCACCGGCCGAATCATCGCCAGCGGCGAACCCAGCGGCGAACCCAGCGGCGGCTCCAGCGGCGGCTCCAGCGGCTGGCGGTCGACGCAGCTCCGCGGTCGGCGTCGAGGCCGCCAAGGAGGCCATCCGCGGCACCCGTGGCAACGGCGCCGGCACCCGTTCTCGCTCGGAGCACGCCGCGGACGTCTCCGACGACGACCCGCTCGTCGACGACCCGACGTTGTCGTCGCACGAGCTGCTGGCGCGTGAGCTGGGCGCTCAGGTCATCGAGGACATCCAGGACGACGTCGGTCGATAGGGACATCCGCGCCGGCCATCACCTCAGCACCACGTGGTCAGGCAGCTGCCACGGCGCAGCGCCGTAGGGTGGATCCCACGAGTCGACACGACAGGCGGAGCCCCATGACGATCGAAGGCGCACACCCCGAGGACCTGCCGGAGGGTCTGTTCTCCAGTGGGATGCCCGACATGCAAGGCCTGCTCCAGCAGGCATCGGCGATGCAGGCCCAGCTGGTGGCCGCACAGCACGAGCTTGCCGGAGCCCGCGTCGAGGGCTCTGCGGGCGGCGGTCTCGTCCAGGCCACCGTGACGGGCACGGGCGAGCTCATCGCGCTCCGCATCGACCCGTCGGTGTGCGACCCGGACGACCCGGACACGCTTGCCGACCTCGTCGTCGCCGCCGTTCACAACGCCGCCGACAACGCGCACCGTGAAGCTGCCGGCGCCATGGGTGACATGACCGGCGGTCTTGGCGCGGCCATGGGCGCCGACCTCGGCTCGCTGCTCGGAGGTGTCGCCCCGACCCCACCCTCCACCAAGGACGAGTAGGCATGGCGCTTGCCGGCCGCAGCGGGTGCGGGCTCACCAGCCGCCTCGCCGTCACCGCCAGCGCGGCGTTCACCCTCTCGGTCGCCGTCAGCCTCCCGGCTGGCCCAGCGGCAGCCTCGTCGTACGCCGTGCCGGCAGCCTCGTCGTACGCCGTCCCGGCGCTGACCTCGAGGCCAGCGACCACTCACGGCGCGGGACTCGACAGGCCGTACAAGAAGAACATCGCCATGGAGATCGTCTCCAGCAACGAGAACTCGTCGCTGGACTGGCGGGCGCAGTACGCCTACATCGATGACATCCACGACGGCCGCGGCTACACCGCAGGGATCATCGGCTTCTGCTCCGGCACCGGCGACATGCTGCAGCTGGTCGAGGCCTATACCGACACCGAGCCACCCAACCCGCTCGCGCGGTTCCTGCCGGCGCTCCGACGCGTCAACGGCACGGCTTCACACAAGGGGCTCGGCCATCCCTTTGTGCGCGCTTGGAAGGCAGCAGCCGAGGACCGGGTCTTCCAGCGGGCACAGGACGCCGAGCGTGACCAGGTCTACTTCGACCCGTCGGTCGGCCGCGCGAAGGCCGACGGGTTGGGGACGCTCGGCCAGTTCATCTACTACGACGCGATCGTCATGCACGGCCCCGGCCACGACTCCAAGAGCTTCGGTGGGATCAGGCGTACGGCGATGCGGCATGCGCGCACCCCGGCCCAGGGCGGCGACGAAACGAGGTACCTCAGCGCGTTTCTCGACGCCCGCAGATCGGTGATGAAGCACCAGCGCAAGCACCACGACACGACGCGCATCGACACCGAGCAGCGCGTCTTCCTGGACGACGGGAACCTGCACCTCGCCCCGCCACTGGTCTGGCACGTGTACGGCGACCGCTACCGGATCGGCCCACGGTGGGGTAGCGCGGAGCCCGGTAACCTACGGTAACGTAGGTTACTCATCGAGAGGGGTGCCATGACAGCGGAACCCATCGCCCAGACGGACCTGCTGCGGGAGCTGGAGCAGGTCGTGGAGGGCGAGCTGAACCGCCACTACGCCGTCGCCAAGGAGTGGTTCCCGCACGACTACATCCCGTGGAGCGACGGCCGCAACTTCGACGGGCTGATGGAGGGCGACCCCTGGTCGCCGGACGATGCAGACATCCCCGACGTGGCCCGGTCCGCGCTCATCGTCAACCTCCTCACCGAGGACAACCTGCCCAGCTACCACCACGAGATCGCGGTCATCTTCGGCCGCGACGCCGCGTGGGGCGAGTGGGTGCACCGCTGGACCGCCGAGGAGGGCCGGCACGGCATCGCGATGCGCGACTACATGCTGGTCAAGCGCATGGTCGACCCGGTCGAGCTCGAGCGGTTCCGCATGACGCACATGTCGGCGGGCTACCAGTCCGCCCACGAGCAGGACCTGATGCGCTCGCTCGCCTACGTCTCGTTCCAGGAGCTCGCCACCCGCGTCTCGCACCGCAACACCGGGCGTTACACGTCCGACCCGATGGCCGAGCGGCTGCTGGCGAGGATCGCCGCCGACGAGAACCTGCACATGATCTTCTACCGCAACCTGCTGAACGCGGCGCTGCAGATCGCGCCGGACCAGGCGATGCGGGCCATCCTCGACGTGGTGACGACGTTCGAGATGCCCGGGGCCGGCATCCCGGGGTTCCAGCGCAAGGCCGTCGAGATGGCGGTCGAGGGCATCTACGACCAGCGCCAGCACCACGACGACGTGGTCATGCCGGTGCTGCGCTATTGCAAGGTGTTCGAGCTCGACGGGCTGTCGGGCGAGGGCGAGAAGTCCCGGACCGAGCTTGCCGAGTTCCTCGAGGGGCTCGACACGGCTGCCACCCGCTTCACCGAGAAGCGCGACGCGCTCAAGGCCAGGCTCGCCGCACGCCGCTGACCGCGGGCGCCGACAGGGGCGCCCGGTAGGCTTCGGGCGGTATGTACGAAGGCATCGTTCAGGACCTCATCGACGAGCTCGGGCGACTGCCCGGGGTCGGTCCGAAGAGTGCCCAGCGGCTGGCCTTCCACATCCTCAACATGGACGTCGTCGACGTCAAGCGGCTCGCCACCGTCCTCGTCGACGTCAAGGACAAGGTCAGCTTCTGCGACATCTGCGGCAACGTCGCGCAGGCGGACCAGTGCCGCATCTGCCGCGACTCGCGCCGAGACCTCAGCCTCGTCTGCGTGGTCGAGGAGCCGAAGGACGTGATAGCAGTCGAGCGGACCCGGGAGTTCCGGGGGCGCTACCACGTGCTCGGTGGCGCGATCAGTCCCATCGAGGGCATCGGTCCGGAGGACCTCCGGATCAAGGAGCTGATGGTCCGCCTCGCGGACGGCACCATCACCGAAGTGATCCTGGCCACCGACCCGAACCTGGAGGGCGAGGCGACCGCAACGTTCCTCAGCCGCCTGCTGCGGCCCATGGGTCTGCGCGTCACCCGGCTCGCGAGCGGGCTTCCGGTGGGCGGCGATCTGGAGTACGCCGACGAGGTGACCCTCGGTCGGGCATTCGAGGGGAGAAGATCCGTTGACGATTTCTGATACAGCCAACCCGGTGCCGAGCGACATGGAGGACCTGGCGCAGGGCATCGCCGACCAGGTCGAGAGCTTCCTGATCGCCGTACGGGAGCTGTCGCGGGTCGGCGAGCGCGGCACCGCCGTACCGCTCCTGCTGCTCGAGGTGAGCCAGCTGCTGCTGGCCGGCGCGCGGCTCGGGGTCCACGAGGACTTCGTGCCCGCCGAGGAGTTCGAGCCCGATGCCGGTCCCGACCCCGACCTCGACGAGATGCGCCGTCGGCTCACTATCCTGCTCGAGGGCGTCGACGACTTCACGGAGGTCTTCGACCCCTACATCGACCCCCCCGAGCTGGTGCACTCGCGGGTCTCCGACGACGTGGTCGACATCGCCGCCGGTGTCGCCCACGGGCTGCAGCACTACCGGGCCGGTGACGTGCAGGAGGCGCTGTGGTGGTGGCAGTTCTCCTACGTCGCGAGCTGGGGCCCGGAGGCCAGCGCCGTGCTGCGGGCTCTGCAGTCGGTGATCGCCCACGACCGCCTGGACGCCGACGAGGTCGGTGAGGTGGAGGCTTCGTTGCTCGCGGCGGCTGACGGGATCTAGTCATGGGCATCGTTGTGCAGAAGTACGGCGGTTCGTCCGTGGCCGACGCACCCGGTATCAAGCGGGTAGCACAGCGGATCGTCGCCACCAAGAAGGCAGGGTACGACGTGTGTGTGGTCGTGTCAGCGATGGGCGACAGCACCGACGAGCTACGGGAGCTGGCGCTGCAGGTCTCACCGGTGCCGCCGGCCCGCGAGCTGGACATGCTGCTCACGGCTGGCGAGCGGATCTCGATGGCGCTGCTGGCGATGGCGATCGCCAACCTGGGTCATAGCGCGAAGTCCTTCACCGGCAGTCAGGCCGGCGTCATCACCGACTCGTCCCACGGCAAGGCGAAGATCATCGACATCACGCCGGGCCGCATCGAGCAGGCGCTCGGCGAGGGCAACATCGCGATCGTCGCGGGTTTCCAGGGCGTCTCGATGGAGACGAAGGACATCACCACGCTGGGTCGCGGCGCATCGGACACCACGGCGGTCGCCCTCGCGGCCGCCCTCGACGCCGAGTTGTGCGAGATCTACACCGACGTCGACGGGATCTTCACCGCCGATCCGCGCATCGTGCCGACGGCGCGAAGTGTCCCGCGGATCTCCTACGAGGAGATGCTCGAGATGTGTGCGTCCGGGGCCAAGATCCTGCACCTGCGCTGCGTCGAGTACGCGCGGCGCTACAACATCGCTATCCACGTCCGCTCGTCGTTCTCGATGAAGTCCGGTACCTGGGTCGGCGAGCGCACTGAAGGGGACGAAATGGAGCAGGCGATCATCGTCGGCGTCGCGCACGACCGCAGCGAGGCCAAGGTCACCGTAGTGGGTGTTCCCGACAAGGTCGGCCAAGCCGCCCGCGTCTTCGAGGCGCTCGCCGAGGCGGGCATCAACATCGACATGATCGTGCAGAACATCTCGGCCGCGGCGACGGGCCGCACCGACATCTCGTTCACGCTGCCCCGCGAGGATGGCCAGGTGGCCATGGAGGCGCTGTCCCGCCTGCAGGGCGAGGTCGGCTACGAGCAGCTGCTGTACGACGACCGCATCGGGAAGGTCTCCGTCGTCGGAGCCGGCATGCGGACCCATCCCGGGGTGAGCGCCGCGTTCTTCGCTGCCCTCGCGTCGGCCGGCGTCAACATCGAGATGATCTCGACGTCGGAGATCCGCCTGTCGGTCATCGTCGACGAGGACTCGGTCGACGTCGCCGTCGCGGCCGCCCACCGGGCCTTCGACCTGGAGTCCGCCGACGTCGAGGCGGTCGTCTACGGCGGGACCGGCAGGTGAGGGGCGAGGACAAGCCGACGCTCGCGGTCGTAGGAGCGACCGGCGCCGTCGGGACCGTCCTGCTCGAGATCCTGTCCCGCCGGCGCGACGTCTGGGGCGCCATCGTGCTGCTGGCCTCGGCGCGGTCGACCGGGAAGGTGCTGCGGTGCCGGGGCGAGGATCTCGTCGTACAGGAGCTCACGGAGCGGGCCTTCGACGGCGTCGACGTCGCGATGTTCGACGTGCCGGACGACGTCTCGGCTGTCTGGGCCCCGATCGCGGCCGCCAAGGGCGTCGTCGTCGTCGACAACTCCGGCGCCTTCCGGATGGACGAGGACGTCCCGCTGGTCGTTCCGGAGGTGAACGCCTGGCAGGTGCGCAACCGGCCCAAGGGCATCGTGGCCAACCCGAACTGCACCACGCTGACGATGATGGACGCGCTCGGGGCGCTGCACGCGCGTTGGAGCCTGCGGGAGCTCGTCGTCGCGTCGTACCAGGCGGCGTCAGGTGCTGGCCAGGCGGGCGTCGAGCGGCTGTACGACGAGCTCGAGGTCGTCGCGGGCAACCGCAGCCTGGGGCAGTCGCCGGGCGACGTCCGCGGCGTGATCGCGAACAAGCTGGGTGACGACTCGCCGTTCCCGGCGCCGCTGGCGCTCAACGTCGTCCCGTTCACCGGGTCCCTCCGCGATGAGGGGTGGACGAGCGAGGAGCTCAAGGTGCGCAGCGAGTCGCGCAAGATCCTCGGCATCGCCGACCTCAAGGTGTCGGCGACGTGTGTGCGGGTCCCGGTCGTGACGACTCACTCGCTGGCGGTGCACGCGGTCTTCGAGCGCGAGATCCGGGTCGAGGAGGCGCGGCAGGTGCTGGTCGAGGCGCCGAGCGTTGTGGTGATCGACGACCCCGGCCGCGGCGAGTTCCCGACGCCTGCCGACGTGGTGGGCTCCGACCCGACGTTCGTCGGGCGGCTGCGGCAGTCGCTCGACTTCCCGAACACGCTCGAGCTCTTCGTGTGCGGCGACAACCTTCGCAAGGGAGCAGCGCTCAACACCGCCCAGATCGCCGAGCTGATCGCCGCCGAGCTGACCGGCCCGCCGACCTGAGCGACGCCTGAGCCGCGCCGGCCATCACGGCGCCACGTTCGCGCATATGCGCGGTTCGGGTTGCCGCGGTACGCGTTCGGGCGGGTGACACGATGGAGACATGCTGGCAGCCGAGACCGCGCCTTCTGGGCTCGACCTACGGGCGCCCGCCAACCGGGTGAGTCGGCGCGCGATCTGGTACTGGACCGCCCGGGCGGTAGCCAGCTGGGTCGTCATCGGCGCCGTCGAGGTGCTGATCCTCTTCGTGGGCGGGTCAGCGATCCCGCACGGGCGCTGGGCCATCGTCGCGGTGAGCATCCTGGTCGCCCTCGGGCACATCGTCGTGATGCCGCGGTGGCGCTATGCGGTTCACCGGTGGGAGACGACGGGCACCGCGGCGTACACGCAGACCGGCTGGTTCACGCAGGAGCGGCGCATCGCTCCCATCTCCCGGATCCAGACGGTGGACAGCCACCGTGGCCCGCTCGAGCAGCTCCTCGAGCTGGCGAACGTCACGGTGACGACCGCGTCGGCCGCGGGTCCGCTGAAGATCCACGGCCTCGACCGGGTGACGGCCGACCGGCTCGTGGAGCAGCTCACCACGCAGGCCGAGGCGAACACCGGGGACGCCACCTGATGAGTGCCCCGGCATCGCCGCCGGTCGTGACGGCCGCGGCCCCGCTGCCGTGGCGCCGGCTGAGCCCGCGGATGCTGCTGGTCCATCCAGTGAAGGAGATCGGACGCGCGATCCCCGGTCTGGTGGCACTGCTGCTCGTCGGGTCGGGATCGGGACACGGCACCCTGTGGGGTCTGCTGGGCGCCGGGGTCGTCGCGATCGCCTCGGTGAGCCGCTGGTTTACGACGCGGTACCGGGTCAGCGTCGACCAGGTCCAGATTCGGGAGGGCCTGCTTCGTCGTCGTACGCTCGCGGCCAGACTCGACCGGGTCCGCACGGTCGATGTCACGTCGCACTTCCTCCACCGCGCACTGGGCTTGGCGCGGGTCGAGATCGGCACGGGTGTGTCAGACCGCAACGGGGCATCCGTGCTGCGGCTGGACGGTCTCCCCGCCGACCAGGCGGCCCGGCTGCGGGGAGAGCTCCTGCACCGCGCCGTTGCGACGGGGAGTTCGTCGTTGGGGGACCGCCTGGACGGGGGAGCGGGCAGGCTGGGCGACGCCGAGCAAGCGGTCACGCCGACGTTGAGCTCCGGGCCTCAGCTCGGTGCCCAGGAAGTGGAGATCGCACGGCTCGACCCGGCGTGGGTCCGGTTCGCGCCGTTCACCCTCTCCGGCGTCTTCACCGGGCTAGCGATCCTCAGCGTGGGATGGCGCCTGGTCTCGGAGTCCCAGGTCGATGTCGGCAGCGTGGGACCGCTGAGCTCGGCCGGCAGCCAGCTGAGCGGCGTGCCGGTGTGGGTGGCGGCGCTAGAGCTCTTCCTGAGTGCTGTCGCGTTCATCGCGGTGGCGTCCATGGCGCGTTACCTGCTGGCGTTCTGGGGTTTCCGGCTCACCCGCCACATCGGAGGCAGCTTTCACATAGCGCGTGGGCTCTTGACGACACGGGCGACCAGCATCGACGTCAACCGCATGCGCGGGGTCGGCCTCAGTGAGCCGCTGCTGCTGCGGCTCGTCGGCGGCGCGTCGACGACTGCGATCGCCACCGGTCTGCAGGTGGGAAGGGGGGCAACCCCGGCAGGTCGGGGCGGCACCGTCCTGCTCCCGGACGCGCCGCTGGCCGAGGCGCAGCGGGTGGCGGGCGTGGTGACCGGCCGCACCGACGTCGTACACGCCGATCTGGTGACGCACGGACCCGTCGCGCGACGGCGACGCTACACGCGGGTCTACGGACTAGCGCTCGGCGCGGTCGCCGTGACCGCCCTCGGCTGGTGGGCGCTCAGGCTTGCCGGGTACGCGTGGCTGGCGACGTTGCTGTTGCTGATTGTCGCCGCTCCGCTGGCGGCCGACCGGTCCCGAAACCTGGGGCACCTGGTATCGGGCGGCTACCTGGTGACACAGTCCGGCTCGCTGGTCCGCAGACGGGCCATCATCGAGACGGACGCGATCATCGGCTGGAACCTCGAGCAGTCCTTCTTCCAGCGCCGGGCCGGCGTGCTCACGATGCTCGCTACCACGGCGGCGGGCCGTCAGTTCTACCGAATCCTCGACGTGACGCCGAGCGAGGCCCGGCGCATCGCGGACGCCTCGACACCGGGACTGCTCGCCGAGTTCACCGCGCCCGAACACTCTTGAGATATTCGTACGTCCGTGCGACCATACGGGCATAAGAACCGTCACGCATGCCCACCCGGTTGACGCCGCGAGCGTTACGCGCGCCGGCCACACTGCCTTGTCGGTGGCCGAAGCGGAGCGGCTGGGAAGACTCCTGGATCTGCTGGCCGACCCGGTCCGCTCCCGCGTCTTGTTCGCGCTGGTCTCGGTGGACGAGCTTTGCGTCGGGGACCTGGCGCTGGCCCTGGACGTCTCGATGGATCAGGTCTCCTACGCCTTGAAGATGCTGCGTCCAGCCGGACTGGTGCAGTCACGTAGAGACGGCCGCGTCATCTACTACCGGCTGGCCGAGGGTTTCCCGCATCAGATGCTCGAGCATTGCCTGCGCCAGCTCTTGACGATCACCGCGCGAACGGCCAGCTGACCATGTGGCTACTGGATGAGATCGGCAGAGCCCTCGGCACCGCCGGTTCGATGACCTGGCAGATCACCTGGTCCCTGATCCTGGGGTTCACCCTGTCGGCGGTCATCCAAGCGGTGGTTCGGCGGGAGACCATCTCTCGGATGCTGGGCGACGACCGTCCGGCCACGCTGGCCAGAGCCGCGGGTCTCGGAGCGGCGTCCTCGTCCTGCTCGTACGCCGCCGTCGCGCTGGCCCGGTCACTCTTTCGCAAGGGCTCGAGCTTCACGGCGGCGATGGTCTTCGAGATAGCTAGCACCAACCTGGTCATCGAGCTCGGCGTGATCTTGGCCCTTTTGGTGGGCTGGCAGTTCACGCTGGCCGAGTTCGTCGGCGGCCCCATCATGATCGTGCTGCTTGCGGTGGCCTTCCGGCTGTTCGTACGACGGAGGATGATCGAGGACGCCCGGCGGCAGGCCGACCGTGGGCTCGCCGGGTCGATGGAAGGCCACGCTGCCATGGACATGTCCATCCAAAGCGAGGGCAGCTTCTTCCAGCGGCTGCTGAGCGGCGAGGGCATCACGTCGGTGAGCCACATCTTCGTCATGGAGTGGGCGGCGGTCCTGCGCGACATCGTGATCGGTCTCCTGATAGCCGGCGCAGTTGGAGCCTGGGTTCCGGAGTCGTTCTGGCAAACCGTGTTCCTGACCGACCACGTGACGCTGTCGAGAGTGTGGGGACCGCTGATCGGCCCGGTCATCGCCGTGCTGAGCTTCGTCTGTTCGATCGGCAACGTGCCGTTGGCCGGCGTGCTGTGGAACGGCGGGATCAGCTTCGGTGGCGTCATCTCGTTCATCTTCGCCGACCTGATCATCATCCCGATCCTGATCATCTACCGGAAGTACTACGGCACCAAGATGATGCTCACCCTGCTGGCCATCTTCTACGCCACGATGGTGGTCGCCGGGTACGTCGTCGAGTTCCTGTTCGGGGGCCTCGGCCTCGTCCCGACGGATCGGAACGCGAATGTCACTGAGCAGGGCATCACCTGGAACTACACGACCGTCCTGAACATCGTCTTCCTGCTGCTTGCTGC
>JBBQKY010000028.1:0-19907 GCA_038327385.1 Propionibacteriales bacterium | reverse complement strand
TCTAAATCGTACAGGGTGGTGCTGGTGGCCCCGGCAACACTGTTCGTGTACGCGCCGTTCACCACGGCGGGGGTGGTGCCGGCGTTGGGGTCGCCCGCGGCGAACGCGAGGGTGCCGTCCACCGTCACTGCCCCGGTGTCCGGGTTGATCCGCAGGTCGTTCCCCGCGTTGGTGATCAGCCGGATGCGGTCCACGGTCGGGTTGAAATCGATCGCTCGGTACAAGCCGGTCGGGGCCGGAGTGATCGTCATGCCGACTTGGGTGGTCGCCCCTGTCATCGGGTTGATGACGAACAGGTTGTTCCGATTGCTCAGGCCGTACAGTTGCCCGGTGGCGGGCCGCACGTCAATACTCAACAGGGCCTCGCCCAGGATACTGATCCCGGCCGGACTGACCGTGTTCGTGACCGCCCGAGTGCCGCTGTCGAAGGTGACGATCTGCTGGAGGTTCGTCAGCCCGTAGATGATTTCCGCCTTCGCTGCTGGGGTGAGAGCGAGACCGATTCCCGCGGCGAGAGCAAAGATCCGATTCATAGCACAACCTCCGGATGAATGATCCGCCGCCCTTCCGACAACGGTGGTCGATAACGGGGGAAGGGCGCTGGATTCGTAAAAACGTACCCCCGCGCGGGAGGAATACGTCCGCCGGATGCGGGCGGATTGCCATTTTTCGGTTGGCACAAGAAATCTCGACACCCGTGTCGGTTGCGTAAACTGACCTCATGCACTTCCTGGCCCTCGAAACGTCGTGCGACGAGACCGCCGCCGCGGTGTTCACCGACGACCTGACGGTGTTGTCCAGCGTCGTCGCGTCCCAGAACGACCTGCACGCCCGGTTCGGCGGGGTGGTGCCGGAGATCGCCGCGCGTGCGCATCTCGAGGCGATGGTGCCGGTGCTGCGGGCGTGTCTGGAGAGCGCCGGCCTCGACTACGGCGACATCGGCGCGGTGACGGTAACGGCCGGACCAGGGCTCGCCACAGCGCTCCAGGTCGGGGTCGGCGCGGCGAAGGGGCTTGCGGTGGCGCTCGGCGTGCCGCTGTACGGAATCCACCACGCCGCTGGGCACGTGGCCGCCGACACGCTCGAGCACGGACCGCTACCGCAGCGCTGCGTGGCTCTCATCGTGTCCGGTGGGCACAGCTCGCTGCTGCTCGTAGCGGACTTGGCGACCGACCCGATACTGCACCTCGGCGACACGCTCGACGACGCGGCAGGGGAGTGCTTCGACAAGGTCGCGCGGCTCCTGGACCTCGGCTATCCGGGTGGTCCGGCGGTATCCGCAGCGGCGGTGGGCGGCGACCCCGCAGCCGTCAGCTTTCCGCGGCCGCTGCTCGGCAGGCGTGACCAGCATCGCTTCGCCTTCTCCTTCTCGGGGCTGAAGACGGCGGCCGCCCGGTTCGTCGAGAGCGGCCAGCAGGTCGGCACGGCGGACGTCGCCGCCTCGTTCCAGGAGGCGGTCGTCGACGTCCTGACCGCGAAGGCCGTCGACGCCTGCCGCGAGACACGGTCCGACACGCTTCTCGTGGTTGGCGGCGTCGCGGCGAACCGACGACTGCGCGAGGTCGCCGAGGAGCGTTGCGCGGCTGCGGGCGTGCAGCTCCGGGTTCCGTCCCCCGGCCTCTGCACGGACAACGGCGCGATGATCGCCGCGCTCGGGGACCAGCTGCGCAGCGCCGGAGTCAGCCCGTCCGGACTCGGCCTGGCCGCCGACCCCTCTGCCGTCCTGGCGCGCGCCACCCTAGGCTCCTAGCCGCCCCGCTCACCCCGAGAGATCCGACAACCAGGTCGCTGGGGCGTTCTCACCGTCGGATCCTTAGCGGAGGGGGTCGGGAGGCGGGCTGGCAGCGGCGGCTGCAATGGCCTCGGCCAACACCGACTTGGCGGGCTTGCCGAGGGCATCGGCGGCGGCGGCCACATCGTCGTACTCCGGCTGGGCGTTGACGACGGCTCCCTCGAAGCGGGCGACCTTGACCCGGATCTCGCAGCCGCCCACCGTCACGACCATCGTCTCGCGCTCGAGCTCACGCTTCGCGACGGCGTGCTCGCGCATCCCGATGGCCGAGGTCTCCGCGTAGATCGTGGCCCGGACGGCGTCGATGCGCTCCGCCTTGACGAGCACCGAGAGCGTGTGAGCGGGCCGCCCCTTCTTCATCAGGATGGGGGTCAGCCAGCAGTCGGAGGCGCCGCGCTCCAGCAGCAGGGCAAGTACACGGGGCCACAGCCGTGGGTCGAGGTCGTCCACGTTCGTCTCGATGACGAGCGCGCTGGGCGTGGCAACCGGATCCGGAGCGGCCGCACCGACGAGCAGGCGGAGCACGTTCGGGTGCGATGCGAAGTCGCGGCCACCTGCGCCCACCCCGACCGTCGTCACGGCCATCGCGGGCTGCGGCCCCCAGGAGGTCACCCAATGGCGGAGCAGGGCCGCCCCGGTGGGCGTGCACAGCTCCGCTGCGACCGGACCGGCGTACGTCGCAACCCCCCGCAGCAGCCGCACGACCGCGGGCGCAGGGACGCTGAGCTGGCCGTGCGCGGTCGTCACGGTTCCTGAACCGACCGCCACCGGTGAGCAGTGCAGCGCCTCCAGCCCCAGGGCGGCAAAGCCAGCACAGGCACCGACGATGTCGGCGACCGCGTCGAGAGCGCCGACCTCGTGGAAGTGCACGTCGTCCACGGTGGCGCCGTGGACTGCTGCCTCCGCCTCCGCCAGCAGGGTGAACACCGCCGCAGCGTGCTCGCCGACTTCCGGGTCCACGCCCGACGCCCCGATGAGGCCAAGCACGTCGCCGAGGCCGCGAGACGTCGTGGACTCCGCGACGTCGACGAGTACCCGCCGCGCGGCCAGTGACCCGCGGGTGACCGGCGTGGACCTGAGCGCGATCGGCTCCGGAGCGACGGACTCGACAGCCGCCCGGATCGCGGCCTCGTCGGCGCCGGCATCGACCAAGGCGCCCAGCAGCATGTCCCCGCTTGCTCCTGAAGCCGCGTCCAGCCAGCCGATCATCGGCCGTCCGACGGCTCGAGCGGCGGGGCGCCCACCGAAGCGGAGGATGCTCTCCTGGCGTTGCGAGCCACTCGTGCAGCGAAGACCCCGGCGCCGAAGCCGTTGTCGATGTTGACGACCGTCACTCCCGGCGCGCACGAGTTGAGCATCGCGAGTAGGGCGGCGAGCCCACCGAACGACGCCCCGTAGCCGACACTCGTCGGTACGGCGACCAGCGGGACCCCGGTCAGGCCACCGATCACCGACGGCAGCGCGCCCTCCATCCCGGCGACCACCACCAGGCAGTCGGCCGCCGTCAGCCGGTCACGGACCGCCATCACACGGTGGAGTCCAGCCACCCCGACGTCGTTGATGACGTCGACAGCTGCGCCGAAGACCTCGATGGTGAGCGCGGCTTCGCGGGCCACCGGAGCGTCGGAGGTGCCCGCCGACACGACAGCGACGCGCCCCCGCGGCTCGGGCAGCGGCCCGAGGGTGCAGGCCCGAGCCACCTCGTCTCGCCGGGCGTCGGCCAGCTCCGAACCGATGAGGTCCATCGCTGCCTCGCTGAGCCGGGTGGCGAGGACTGCCCGCTCGGGATGCGCCGCGTGCAGCCGGGTGAGCAGCTCGACGACGTGGTCGGGCGCTTTCCCAGCGCCGTACACCACTTCGGGGTCGCCGGTGCGGTCAGCCCTGTCGAGGTCGAGTCGCGCGTAGCCGAGATCCAGTGCGAGCGGCTCGTTCCCGACCTGCTCAAGAGGCTCGGTCATGGCCCGAACCTATCCGCCACGCCGTTAGGCTTCGGCAATGCCTGGAGTTCCGCCTGCCCGATATGCCTATCTCGGCCCGGCGGGGACCTTCACCGAGCAGGCCCTCCGATCGCTGCCGGCTGCGCGGTCAGCCGACCTCATCCCCTGCTCCTCGGTCGCGGCAGCACTCGACAGTGTCCGGTCCGGCGACGCCGACGGCGCTGTCGTACCGCTAGAGAATTCGGTGGAGGGCGGGGTGACCGCAACCCTCGACGAGCTGTCCACCGGTGACCCCCTGATGATCACCCGCGAGATCCTCGTCGAGGTGCAGTTCGCGCTGCTCGTTCGGCCGGGCACCGAGCTCGAGGACATCAGGACGGTCGCGACGCATCCGCACGCCGCGGCGCAATGCCGGCGCTGGCTTGCTGCCCACCTTCCCGCCGCGGAGGTCGTCCTCGAGTCGTCCACTGCGCACGCGGCAGCTCTGGTGGCTCCGGCGGCTGCGCTGTACGACGCAGCCGTAGCGGCGCCGGTCGCTGCGACGACCTACCGGCTCGCCACCCTGGCCAGCAACGTCGCCGACCGGGAGGGGGCGGTGACCAGGTTCGTGCTGCTCTCCCGGCCCGGTCCACCTCCCCCGCCGACCGGGGCGGACAAGACCTCGCTGGTCGCCTTCATCCGGGAGAACCACCCGGGAGCCCTGCTCGAGCTGCTAGAGCAGTTCGCCGTGCGCGGCGTCGACCTGACCCGGATCGAGTCCCGGCCAACCGGATCTGCCCTCGGAAGGTACTGCTTCACGATCGACGCCGAAGGTCATGTGGCCGACGCCCGGGTGGCCGAGGCGTTGATGGGCCTGCGTCGTACCTGCGACGACGTGCGCTTCCTCGGGTCTTACCCCCGAGCCGACAACCGGCGGTCCTCGGAGCGCACCGGTACGACCGCCGCCGACTTCGCGGATGCGAGCGAGTGGCTCGGGCGCCTGCGCGCCGGCGGCTAGGGGATCAGCTGTGGGTGGCGTGTGTGCTGGACGGATCTTGATCAGTTGGGGTCGCCCGAGCGACTGTCCCTACTCGACACAGAACTCGTTTCCCTCAGGATCGGCCATCACCACGAGGCTTTGGCCGTCGCGTAGCGTGCTGGCGCCGAGGGCGGTAAGTCGTCGTACCTCTGCCTGAACGCCGCCCGCTGGTGCCCGCAGGTCGAAGTGCAGCCGGTTCTTCGCCGTCTTGACCTCGGGTACGACGACGAACCACATGTTGACCCCGCCCCAACCGGGCGCCTCCACGAAGGCCTTCTCCGGCGTCGAGTCCTCGTCGACGTCGGACCCGAGCGCCGCTGCCCAGAACCCTGCCAGCCGTAGCGCGTCGACGCAGTCGAACGTGACGGTCTTGACAAAGGTGACCATGCGCGACCATATTCCAGCGGGCGCGCGGCCGGCCACCGAGTTCTCGGACTGGCCGACGCTCATGACGGGTCAGCTCACTGCGGCGTGCGGGCCTGACCGATCGCTTCCTCTTCCTCCGGTGACAGCTGCTGGCTCGCGGACCAGCTGCTCACGTTCTTGGCGTAGGTCCGGGAGTCGCTGCGCCCGTGGATCGACGTCAGCACCACACCATCGCCCCCGTCGTCCAGCAGGGCGAGCGACCAGGACAGGTGGCCCCCCATGTCGCCGAAGGCGTCATATCGGATCACGGCCACGTGGCGCAGCGCACTCGCAGCGTCCGCGTTGAGCGCCGAGATCTCGGCCGAGACCTCCTCCGCACTGAGTGGCTCGCCCGCACGTCGCCTTCTCAGACCCGGGATCCTGCCGGCCGTCGAGCCCCTGGGCCGGCGACGGTCGCCGGGCCGGGTCAGCGCCAGTACGGCCACCGCCAGCGCGGCAGCGCCCAGCAGCAGTGCGAGCAGCGTCAGCCAGCTGAGCGCCGTCGATCCGAGGGGCACGGGTGAAGCGTAATCGCAGCGAGCGCCTGGAGGCTGCCGACGCGAGCCTCAGCGCGGCACCCGGACCAGCAACACCCCCGGCTCCACGTCGGCGCGGATCTCGGTGCCGGGGCCGACGGTGTCCCCGTCCAGCTGGCGCGGCGTCGGGGCGGCCGCAGTGATCACAACCGACCGCCCGGTGAAGCGGTCCAGCCTCTCGTCGACCCGCGGGTGCCGCGTCAGCACCCGCCAGAGGAGCGAGACCCAGCCGAGCACCTGCCGGGGGGCGATCACCACCACGTCCAGGACGCCGTCGTCGATACGCGCGTCCGGCAGCAACGGGATGCGCGCAGTGAGGCTGCCGACGTTGCCGATGACCACGGTGCGCGCCCGCCGGTGGACAGCTGGCCCGCCGTCAATGCTGATCTGGACGCGCACGGCCGGGTAGCGCAGCTGGCGGATCCCCGAGACGAAGTACGCCGACCAGCCCATCCGCCGCTTGAGCGCCTCCGGAGCGCCGTCCATGATCGCGGCGTCGAGACCCATCCCGGCCATCACCGCGAACCGGGTGGGCTCGAGGTCGTCGCCCTTGATCCTGACCAGGTCGATGGCCCGGTCCTGGCCGCGCAGGATCACGTCCAGCGCCTGGTCGCGGCCGAGCGGCAGGCCGAGGTTGCGGGCAAGCAGGTTGCCGGTGCCTGCGGGCACCACCCCGACCGGGATGCCGGTGCCGGCCATCTCGGCGCACACCACCCGCACCGTCCCGTCGCCGCCGGCCGCCACGACCACGTCCGCACCGGCGGCGACTGCAGCCCGCGACATCGACGCGCCGACGTCGTCGGCCGTCGTCTCGAACCACAGCGGCTCGTCCCACCCCGCCGCGCGGGCCGACTGCGAGACCTTGACACGGAAGGCGTCGGAGTCGATGCGGATGGGGTTGACGATCACGGCCAGCGTGCGAAGGTTCTCCGGCATCGAGGACAGCGGCCTGACGTCGGACGGCACCGGCTGCGGGTTCACGATCCCGAAGACGGCGGCGATGACATAGGCGACGAGCGCGCCCAGCAACCAACCGCCGACAACGTCGCTGGGATAGTGAGCGGCGAGCACCAGCCGCGACAAACCGACAAGCAGACCGATCAATACCCATGCGGTGATAGCCACGACTCGCAAGCGTCCGGGCCGCAGCTGCCGCCAGCTCACGATCACCAGGAGCGCGACCGCACAGCCGATCTCGCCGCTGTGGCCGGACGGGTACGACCAGCCGCTGATCTGGTCGGGGATGGCTGGTCGCGGGCGCTGCAGCCACTGCTTCATCAGCTCCCAGCCGGCTGCTGTCAGGGCAAGGCTCCCAACGATCCAGCAGGCGGGCCACCACTGACGTCGTACGACGAAGCCGACCGCCACCACTGCCAAGGCGGCTTCGGCCACCCGGGGCTGGCCGAGGGTCGTGACCACCCGGAAGGCGGGCAGCCACGTCGTACCGCGGGCGCCGTCGTGCAGCGACCTCGTCGCCCACGCGTCGAAGGTCATCAGCGTCCCGAACCGGTTCGCGACCAGGAGGGTGAGCAGCACGAGCGGACCGGCGAGCAACGCGGCTGTCAGGGCGGCCCGGCGCTCTGCCGAGGTCTCAGTCACGAACCTTCTCGAGTCTCGCCCGGATCATCATGGGCTTGGTGGACAGCTGGTATTCCACGCAATCTACTGGCTCCGGCTCGGGTCGATGAATGTGGCGCCGGCTCGCCGTCGCTGAGCGAGCTCGGTCCGCTGGTGGCAAGCGGGACGAATATCTCGGTCGAAGGTCGAGAGGGGTGGCCGTTATCCTCGGAGGGTGATCGACCTGCGACTGCTGCGTAGCGACCCGGAGCGGGCTCGCGACGCGCAGCGCCGCCGCGGCGCACCCCCCGAGCTCGTCGACGAGATCCTCGCGGCGGACGAGGCGCGCCGGTCGTCCATCGCGGCCTTCGAGCAGCTCCGCGCCGAGCAGAAGTCGCTCGGCCGGCAGATCGCGACAGCCACCGCTGACGAACGGGTGGCTCTTCTGGAGAAGACGCGCGCTCTCTCGAGTGAGGTCAAGCAGGCTGAGGCCACGCAGGAGCAAGCCGAGGCTGCCTTCGTTACCGCGGTGGCCTCTATGCCCAACCTCGCTGCCCCGGAGGCTCCGGCCGGCGGCGAGGACGACTACGTCGTTCTGGAGCACGTCGGCCAGCCGCGCGACTTCGCGGCCGAAGGCTTCGAGCCGCTCGACCACGTCGAGCTCGGTCAGCGGCTCGGCGCGATCGACATCGAGCGCGGCGCGAAGGTCTCCGGCGCCCGCTTCTACTATCTGACGGGCGTCGGTGCCGATCTCGAATTCGCGCTCGTCAACATGGCGATGGACCAGGCGCGCGGCGCCGGCTTCACGACGATGATCCCGCCGGCTCTCGTCAAGCCGCGTGCGATGGAGGGCACCGGCTTCCTCGGTCAGGCGGCCGCCGACGTCTACCACCTGCCGGACGAGGACTACTACCTGGTCGGCACGTCGGAAGTGCCCCTCGCGGCGTACCACAGCGACGAGATCCTCGACGCCGCGACGTTGCCGAGGCGCTATGCGGCGTTCAGCCCCTGCTACCGCAAGGAGGCGGGGTCCTATGGCAAGGACACCCGCGGGATCTTCCGGGTGCACTGGTTCGACAAGGTGGAAATGTTCACCTACACGAGGCTGGAGGAGGCCGAGGCCGAGCACCAGCGGCTGCTCGGCTGGGAGAAGGAGTGGCTGGCCAAGCTCGAGGTCGCGTATCGCGTCATCGACACCGCCGCCGGCGACCTCGGGCTGTCCGCGCAGCGCAAGTTCGACTGTGAGGCCTGGATCCCCACCCAAGGCAAGTACCGCGAGCTCACCTCCACTTCCAACTGCACGGACTTCCAGTCGCGGCGGCTCAACATCCGGGGCAGGTTCGACGACGGCATCCGGCCACTGGCAACGCTGAACGGGACCCTCGTCGCCATCCCGCGCGCCATCGTCGCCCTCCTCGAGACCCACCAGCAGGCCGACGGCTCCATGCGGGTGCCCGCGGCGCTCCAGCCATACCTGCAAGGCAGGGAGACCCTCGAACCGGTGGGCGCCGGCGCGTGAGCTCATGGCCACGGCTCGTCGCGCTCGACATCGACGGCACTCTGCTGAGCCCCGCCGGGCACGTCTCGCCCGCGGTCCGCCTCGCCGTCCAGGCGGTTGTAGACGCCGGCGCTCATGTCGTGCTGGCGACCGGGAGGTCCGTCTACGGCGTCGAGCCGGTTCTCGACCTGCTCGGTCTGGACGCGGGCTACTGCGTTGCCAGCAACGGCGCCGTCCTGTTCACCTATCGGCCGGTCGAGGTGCTGACCACGGTCACCTTCGACGCGACAGCGGCGGTGGAGGCGGTGCTGTCCAGAGTGCCCGACGCACTGGTCGCGGTCGAGGTCGTTGGCACCGGCTACCGGGTCAACCGGGCGTTCCCGGAAGGCGAGATCACCGGCCGAATGTGGGTCGAGCCGATGCGGCGCCTGCTGAGCGAGCCGGTGACGCGCGTGATCATCCGCGATCCGGCATCCTCGGCCGAGGACTTCGTGCGGCTGGCGGCTTCGCTCGGGCTGCACGGCACCAGCTACTTCGTCGGTTACACCGCCTGGCTGGACCTCGCGCCCGACGGTGTCTCGAAGGCGTCCGCGCTGGCGGCGGTCGCCGACCTCCTGGACGTCCGGCCGGCCGACGTACTGGCCATCGGGGACGGCCGCAACGACCTCGAGATGCTCACCTGGGCGGGGCGGGGAGTCGCCATGGGCCAGGCGTTCGACGAGGTCATCGCGGTTGCCGACGACGTCACGGCCTCGATCGCCGACGACGGGGCGGCCTCCGAGCTGGCCAGGTGGTTCGCGCTGGACATGCCGGATCCGAGCGCCCGCGACGCCGCTGCCGGCCGGCGCTGAACGATCCCGGTCAGGCTGAGCCGGGCAGCGCCACCGACATGACGGGCGTCGACGTGGGGTGCTCGGATCCTCCGCTCGGCTCGACCGTCACGAGAATGCGGGCAGCCGACAGTGCGGCGTCGGGCAGGTCGACGAGGGCGGGAGCGGCGCCTGGCGTGAACGTGCCGGCCGGAACGGGCGCCTTCGTCACGGTCCACAGCTCGTACACCTTGCCGCCAGCGAGCGTCGGCATGCCCGCGGCGACGAACACTGCGCGGCCGCGCGCATCTGAGAGCACGACTGTTCCGCTTCCACCTCCGGCTACCGAGCCTGCGGCCGTGCGGACATCCGGCGCAGCCAGGAGCTGGGCGATCTCGGCGTAGTGGCTGTTGGCCTCGCTCACATCACGGTGGCTCTGCACAGCCCAGCCGCCGAAGCCGATGGCGACCAGCAACGCGGCAGCGGCCACCAGGTAGGGAAGCCGGCTCGAGCGACGGGGCCGCAGGGCGGTCACATTGGTCGGCAGTGGCTGACCGGGCTCGGTCAGTGGAGCGGCCGCCTCCGTCGGTGGCGCTGCCTGCGCGGTCTGGGCTAGCTGGGACATGACGGCAGCGCGGAGCGACGGCGGAGGGGCGGCCTGCACGGCGCGGGAAAGCTCCTCGGTCACCTCTTGCATCTCATGTACCTCCTGCTGGCATTGCGGGCAACCGGATAGGTGGGACTCGAACTCCTGGAGCTCGTCGGGCTCGAGGGCGTCCACGACGTACACGGCAGCCATGTCATGAAGCTCGTTCATCGTTACCCCCCATCGTCGAGATGGCTGCGCAGCTTCCGCATTGCGTCGCGCATCCTGGTCTTGACCGTGCCGAGTGGCACGTTGAGCATCTCTGCCACCTCGCGCTGGGTGTGCCCGTCGAAGTAGGCAAGCGCCAGCGCCGTTCGTTGCGCCTCCGGTAGCTGATCCAGCGCGGCGCGCACGCGGTCCCCCTCGTCGCGGGCGACGACCACCTCGGAGGCGTCCGGTGAGCTTGTCCCCCGCTCATCCTCCACGTGCCGCTGGTCTCGTTGTGCGGACCGTTCCACGGACCTGACCCGGTCAACGGCCCGTCGGTGGGCGATCGTGTTGACCCAGGCAGCCGGTGACCCCTGCTCAGAATCGTATCTCGTGGCCTGGCGCCACGCCTCGAGGAAGACCTCCTGGGCGACCTCCTCGGCCTGCGCCCGGTCCCGCAGTACCCGGAGGATGATCCCGAAGACTGATGCAGAGGTCGCGTCGTAGAAGGTGGCGAACGCATCCTGGTCCCCGGCGGCCATTCGCGTCATGGCAAGGCTCAGCTCGTTCGCTGAGGGGGGGAGGCGCATGGACTCCACCTTGCCACGAGATCGCCGGGCCCGGATTCTGGGCAGCCACTGAGAGCCGGCGACGGCGGTCATGACGCTCATAGCTGCCTCTCTGCTGTGGTGGGTGGTGCTGTCGTGCTGGTTCCCAGGTCGGGAAGGTGGGCGCCGGGGCCCCGCCGGTGAGGGGCGGGGCCTCGACTCCTGGATGCCCCCTGATCAGTTGGTCGGCGGTGAGAGCACCGAGTCGATCAGGTAGACCGTGGCGTTGGCGGTCTTGACGCCACCGCAGATCACCTTCGCGTCGTTGACCATGAGCGAGTTCCCCGATCCGGTGACCTTGAGCGTCCCGCCCTCGGCCGTCTTGTGTGTCCCGTCGACCATGCTCGGAGCGAGCTGGCCGGGCACGACGTGGTAGGTCAGGATCGACTGCAGCATGGCAGCGTTCGCCGGCTTGCTCAGGGCGGTGACCGTCGACGCCGGAAGCTTGGCAAACGCCGTGTCGACCGGTGCGAACACCGTGAACTGACCGCTGTCGAGGGTGTCGACAAGCTTCACTCCCGGGTTGAGCTGGCCGGAGACGGCTTTGACGAGCGTGGTCAGCAACGGGTTGTTGCCGGCCGCGACGGCTACCGGGTCCTGCGCCATGCCGGAGACCGAGCCGGCACCGCTCGGAACTGCCTTCGCGTACGCCGCACAGCCAGGTCCGACGAGGCCGCTCGCGGCTGTCGTACCCGTCGACTGGACGGGGGTGGACGGCGTGGTGGTCTTCGTGCTGCTGCTGTCGCTGCTCGAGCTGCACGCGGCGGCGCTGAGGAGGGCGGCGGCGCAACCGGCCGCAGCCAAGGATCTGTTGATTCGCATGATGGTCCTTCTTTCCGTTGAGGTGCGTTATCTGGAGGGTGCTGGCACGCCTTCGTGCCGGTGTGCGGGCGGCCGTGGGGCCGTCCGCGGTTCAGGTGACGGTGACCACCACGCTTTGCCATCCGGTGGCACCGTTGGGTCGGGGTGCGACCCGGTCGGAGGTCTGGGTGTGGCCGGACTTGTCGGTCGCTCGCACCTGTATGTTGTGCGATCCCGCTTTGGCGTCCCACGGGTAGACCCACTGGCGCCAGGTGTCGACGGTGTCCTCCACCGCGAGCTTCGCCTGCTCCCAGGACCCGCCGTCGACGCGAACCTCGACCTTGTCGATGCCCGTGTGCTGCGCCCAGGCGACGCCGGCGATCGGCACCATCCCCTCCTTGAGCTGGGCGAAGGAACCCGGAACGTCGATACGGCTCGCCGTCTTGATCGGTGCCTGCGCGTCCCAGCCGCGGTCGGTCCAGTACGCCGAGAAGTCGGAGAACCGGGTGACCTCGAGGTCCACCAGCCACTTCGTGGCCGAGACGTATCCGTAGAGACCCGGCACGACCATCCGGGCCGGGAACCCGCGCTCCAAGGGAAGCGGCTGTCCGTTCATCCCGACGACGACCATCGCGTCGCGCCCGTCGGTGAGGGCACTGAGCGGCGTACCGACCGTGAACCCGTCGGCGCTCGTCGACTTGATGGCATCGGCGTCTGGGCTGACGCCGAGCGACTCGAGCAGGTCGGTGAAGCGCACCCCGAGCCAGGTCGCGTTGCTGACGTAAGGTCCGCCAACCTCGTTGGACACGCAGGTCAGCGTGATCCGGCGTTCGATCAGTGGCATGTTGACGAGGTCCGCGAAGCTCAGCTCAACCTCGTGGTCGACGAGGCCGTGGATCCTGAGCCGCCAGCTGCCGGCGTCGATCTGCGGCACGGTCAGTGCGGTGTCGACACGGTAGAACTGCGCGGTGCTGGTGAGGAAGGCGGAGATGCCGGGTACGTCGAGTGAGGTTCCCGCGGCCAGCGGCCTGGCCGGGCTGGTGGCTCTCGGTAGCCGGAGGCCGGCGCGCGACGTGGCGCCTGCCTTACCCAGCTGCCGGGACGCTTCGAAGCCGGTAGCCGCAACGACGCCGCTGACCAGGGCCGCCGCGATGAAGGCACGGCGGTTGAAACCGGCTGGCGCGGCCGCAGCGCGGTCGGCGGGCCGCTCGGGCGACCACCGGCGCGTGAACCAGAACAGCATGGCGACGCTGACGATGAGGGCCGCAACGGCCGGGGTGACCCGGGCGACGGGGCCGACCAGCTGCGTCGGATCCTTGGCAGCTGCCAGCAGGCCGACGACGCCCAGGAGCGCCGTGAGCGCGAGGGCCACCGAGCGGCTCCGCCAGGCGATGATGCCGGTGAGACAGGCAAGGGCGGCAAGGGCTGTGTAGATGCCGGCCAGCAGGAATGGCTTGTCGTTGGTGCCGAGCGTGCGGATGGCCCAGTCCTTCACGGAGCCGGGCGTCGCATCGATGACACGGGACCCGACGGCGGTGATGGGCGTCGGTGCTCCGTCCAAGAAGGCTGCGACGAGGGACGAGACGCCGACGCCGGCCGCGGCCGACAGCAGACCTGCTGCTGCGCCAAGGGCGACTCGGGTGGCTGTGCTCGTCCGTCTCACACTGCGGATTCGGCGCGCCTAGTCGTCCGGATTGGCCGGACTAGTCCGTTTCGGTATATTTCAACTCACGGCTGAGCCCGCAAGATGCTGCCGGTCGGACGAGACCCTTAGAGGTACATCCCGTTGGAACTCTCGCTGCCGTCGGCGTATGGCGGCGCCATGCCGGGGCCGGATTGTCCCGGGTGCGGCATGGAGCCGGGCGGCAGTGCCCGGCGCATCTGCTCCAGCTGGGCCCGCGCCGCCATCTGCTGCGCGTAGACCACCGTCTGGATGCCGTGGAAGAGACCCTCGAGCCAGCCGACGAGCTGTGCCTGCGCGATGCGCAGCTCTCCCTCGCTGGGCGTGGCATCCTCGAACGGCAGGCTGAGCCGCTCCAGCTCGTCGACGAGCTCGGGCGCGAGGCCCTGCTCGAGCTCCTTGATCGACGCGGTATGGATCTCCCGAAGCCGCGCCCGGCTCGCCTCGTCGAGCGGGGCCGCCTTCACCTCCTCGAGCAGCTGGCGGATCATGCTCCCGATCCGCATGACCTTCGCGGGCTGCTCGACGAGGTCGGCAACCGACCGTGACGCCGCCGAGGTGTCCTCCTCGGCCACTGGCACGGCGGTGCCGTCCGGTCCGACGATCATGACGCGAGGCTCCTCCGTCCCGGTGTTCGAGGGAGAGCTGGCGGCGTCGGTTGCGCTGTCGGACGTCATTTCCTCAGCCTACGCGTGGGCTCAGAGAGCCCGGTGGTGATGACGACCTTCCCGGTATGGGCGCTGCTGTCGACGAGCCGGTGCGCGTCGGCGACCTCGTCCATGCTGAAGACGCCGTGCACCACAGGCCTGACGGTGCCGTCCTCGATGAGCGGCCAGACGTTCTCCCGGACACTGGCGACGATCGCCGCCTTCTCCGCAGCCGGCCGCGCCCGCAGTGTGGTGGCGATGACCGCGGCGCGCTTCCTGAGCAGGGCGGCAAGGTCGAGCTCGGCCTTCGCGCCACCTTGGAGCCCGATGATCACGAGGCGTCCCTCCGTCGCGAGAGCGCTGACGTTGCGGGCCAGGTAGCTGGCGCCCATGTTGTCGAGGATCACGTCTGCGCCGGCGTCGGCGAAGCGACGTACCTCCTCGACGAAGTCCTGTTCGCGGTAGTTGATCGCCAGATCGGCGCCCAGCTCGCGGCAGAACGCCGCCTTCTCGGCGGACCCGACGGTGCACGCGACTCTCGCGCCGACCTGCTTCGCCAGCTGGATGGCCATCGTGCCGATGCCACTGCCCCCGCCGTGCACGAGGAAGACATCGGCGGGCTGAAGCGCGGCGACCATGAAGACGTTCGACCAGACGGTGCACGCGACCTCGGGCAGCGCGGCGGCCTCGGTGTCGTCGAGACCTGCGGGGATCGGGAGAAGCTGCCCAGCCGGTACGGCGACCTGCTCGGCGTAGCCACCTCCGGACAGCAGCGCGCACACCCGGTCACCGGCGTGCCAGCCGGTCACGTCGTCGGCCACCGCGGCGATCACGCCCGCGCACTCGAGCCCCAGGATGTCCGAGGTGCCGGGTGGCGGTGGGTAGTTGCCCTCCCGCTGCATCACGTCGGCCCGGTTGACGGCGGTGGCGGCGACCTGGACAACCACCTCACCGGGCTTCGGCGTCGGGGCCGGAACCTCGCTCACCTCGAGGACCTCGGGACCGCCGGCTCGACTACAGACCACAGCGCGCATGCCCTCCACGCTAACCCCCGACCATCCGCCGCCTTTCGCAGACCATCCGGCCCTTCCGGTGGACCATCCGGCCGTTCTCGTGCGACCATCCGGCCCTTTCGGTGGACCATCGCACGGGGGTCAGCCCCCGCCGGAGGCGGCCAGCGGTCAGGAAAGCTCGGCGATCAGCTCCGTGGCGATGTCCATGCAGTCCTCGAGGTCGGCGGGGGTCCCGCCTCTCATCGCCGCGGCGTACCCGACGACGAAAGTCGTCAAGGGCGCAGCTGGGCGGTCGATCTGGTGGGCGGCGTCCCGCGCGAGGTCCAGCACCGCGTCGATCTCGACCTCCAGCTCGACGCCCAGCGCCGCGCCCAGCTGCTCGGTCCACTCGGTCAGCGTCATGGTTCCTCCAGCGGATGCTCGTCTGCGTGACTGCGGGCTCGCCGTACGTCGACCCAGGTGTCACAGTCCCAAACCTGCCCCGGCTCTGCCCCGACGTCCAGCATCGTCAACGCACCCACGACGGCGCGCATTGGGGTGCCACCAATCGATTCCAGGCCGGCGACAGCCTTCCGCAGGCTTGCGGCCCGGTACACGGCGGTCAGCGGCTGCCGCCGGCCACCCTCGTCCACGAGCTGCACACCGTCGAGCGCCCCTGCGCCGTCTGCGGTCATCCGCTCCGCGAGTGACGTGATGGTCCCAGCAGTCACGAACGGCAGGTCGCAGGCGAGAACGGCAACCATCGTCGCCTCCACGAGCTCGAGGCCGGCCACCAGCGCAGCGACGGGACCGCCCCCCGGCGGGCGCTCCGACGTACCGAGCACCGACTCCGGCAGGTCACGCGGCGGCCCCACCACCACGACCCGACCTGCGGCGGACGTGGCTGCCAGCACGCGGTCGAGTAGGGTCACGCCGCCCACCACCACCATCGCCTTGTCGACGCCGCCCAGTCGACGGCCCGCGCCGCCGGCGAGCACGATGACGTCGTACATCGAGCCATGATCGCATCGTCTGCAGAGCCATTTCCTGCCGCCGCCGTGCTGATGCGACAATCGGCGGCGGTGCGAGCCTGGCCGGGCTCGCGTCGGAGGGGTGCCGGAGCGGCCTATCGGAACCGCCTTGAAAGCGGTCGCTGGCAGTGATGTCAGCCGCGGGTTCAAATCCCGCCTCCTCCGCCATCGAGCGCAGCGCGTACGGCGTGGGGGCCGCGCCGGCGAGGAAGGGGTATTGCATGGCAACGAGCCCGCGCGGCGACGCAAGGCAACCGCCCGACACGAGAGGACGCGAGGTGGCCGTTTCAGGCGTGACCGTCTACCGGTGGTCCCGCGCCTACGGGTTGCGGATCTTCGGCGCCACGACGATCGCCCTTGCCGCGTTGTGCGTCCTTGCCGCCGTTGTCGGCTTCCCACGCTGGTCGCTCGCGCTGCTGGGTGCGGTCGCTCTGCTTGCCATCGCCTGCCTGCTCCGGCTGGTCGCGTGTCCGCTGCCACTGATCGAGCTGTCCAGCGACGGGTACCGGCTCCGCAACACGCGCGGCGGCGGCGTGGCTGCCGCCACCTGGTCCGAGGTCGACTCAGCGGCCAGCGAGGCAGGTGCCGAGGGCCCGGTCATGGTCGTCAAGCTCACCGACGGACGATCGACGATCGTGCCGCTGAGCCTGCTCGGCTCCGAGGCGGGCGCCGCCGAGCGGGACTTCCACGGGAGGCTCAACACGGCCTTCGGCTACCGGCGCCTCGACGAGGCGTGACCTCGGTTCGGTCGAGTGGAGCCGCTGAGCGGGTGGCGGGTAGTCTGTGGCGTCGCCGCACGCCGGCGTCGTGGAGGTGTCGCCTAGCCCGGTTTATGGCGCCCGCCTGCTAAGCGGGTTGAGGGTAATCCCCTCTCGCGGGTTCAAATCCCGCCACCTCCGCCACCGGACTGCGTCCTGCGACGGGAGGCCCCGTGAACAACCACCACGTGCAGACCAACCGCGCGACGTACGACGAGGTGGCGGCCGCCTACGCCGAGCTCAACCACGACCTGCCGCAGACCGTGGTCGAGTCGCTGGACCGATTCGTCGCCGCCCTGCCGCCTGATGCTGCCGTGGCCGACGTTGGCTGCGGCCCGGGCCGTGACCTCGCGGCTTTGCGGGCAAGAGGTCTGACGGCTCTCGGGTTTGATCTGTCGATCGAAATGCTGAAGACCAGTGGCGCTCCAGGCGTCGCTCAAGCGGACATGACTCAGCTGCCCATCAGAACACACACCCTCGACGGGGTCTGGTGTGCTGCCTCGTTCCTACACGTGCCGCGAGAGCTCAGCCTCAGCACGCTGGCCGGCTTCGTACGCGTGCTGCGGCCGGGGGGCGCGCTGCACCTGTCGGTCGCCGAAGGCGAGGGCGACGAGATCCAACAGGCCAGACTCGGGCGAGGCAGCGACCTGTACGTCGTACATCACCAGGAGGACGAGCTCACCGCGATGCTCGCCGCGAACGGGTTCACCGTGACGTCCGTGAACCGGTCCGAGTCCATGCGCAGGTGGCTGACGGTCGGAGCCACCCTGGGCGCTGCGGAGATCTGACTGCGCCGGCCCAACAGATCCTGAGGGGTTGCGGTCGTCGCAGCGACCACCACCCCCTCGAGATCCGTCAGGCGTCAAGCCTCCAGACGCGCTTTCAAACCGTCGAGCTCCGTCCACAGCACGGCGGGCAGTTTGTCGCCGAACTTGTCGAACCACTCGTCGATCTGCGGCAGCTCCTGCTTCCACTCCTCTGGGTCGACGCGCAGTGCCGCCTCGACGGTGTCCCGGTCGACGTCGAGGCCTTCGAGGTCGAGGGAGTCCACCGTCGGCACGTAGCCGATGGGTGTCTCGACGGCGTCCGCCTTGCCCTCGATGCGCTCGATCGCCCACTTGAGCACCCGGCTGTTCTCGCCGAAGCCTGGCCACAGAAAGCCACCGTCGTCGTCGCGGCGGAACCAGTTCACGTAGAAGATCCGGGGCAGCTTCGCTGGGTCGTTCTCCTTGCCCATCGTGATCCAGTGGGCGAAGTAGTCTCCCGCGTTGTAGCCGATGAACGGCAACATCGCCATCGGGTCGCGGCGTACGACGCCCACCTGGCCGGTTGCCGCGGCGGTCGTCTCCGACGACAGGGTCGCGCCCATGAAGGTGCCGTGAACCCAGTCACGCGCTTCGGTCACCAGGGGGATCGTCGTCTTGCGCCGGCCGCCGAAGAAGATGGCGTCGATCGGCACACCCCTCGGGTCGTCGTACTCCGGCGCAAGGATCGGGCACTGTTTGATCGGCGTGCAGTAGCGGCTGTTGGGGTGACTGGAGAGCTCGCCGGAGTCCGGGGTCCAGTCCTGCTTCTTCCACGACGTGAGGTGCTGCGGGTCGCCTTCCATCCCCTCCCACCACACGTTGCCGTCGTCGGTAAGCGCCACGTTCGTGAACATCGAGTTGCCGATGTCGATGGTGCGGATGGCGTTGGGGTTGGTCTTCTCGTTCGTGCCCGGCGCAACACCGAAGAAGCCGTACTCCGGGTTTACCGCCCACAGCCTGCCGTCCTCGCCGATCCGCATCCAGGCGATGTCGTCGCCGAGCGTCTCGACCTTCCACCCGGGGATGCTGGGGGCGAGCATGGCGAGGTTGGTTTTGCCGCACGCGCTCGGGAAGGCCGCGGCGACGAAGTACGTCCTCTGCTCCGGCGAGATCAGCTTGAGGATGAGCATGTGCTCGGCGAGCCAGCCCTCGTCGCGCGCCATCGCCGACGCGATGCGGAGCGCGTAACACTTCTTGCCCAGCAGGGCGTTCCCGCCGTACCCGGAGCCGAAGCTCCAGATGGTCCGCTCTTCGGGGAAGTGGGTGATGTACTTCGTGTCGTTGCACGGCCAGGGAACGTCCTGCTGGCCCGGCGCTAGGGGCGCGCCGACCGAATGGAGACACGGCACGAAGTCGGCGTCGAGCTCCTCGATGCGCCTCAGGACCTTGATGCCCATCCGCGACATGATCCGCATCGACGTGACCACGTAAGCCGAGTCGGTGATCTCGACCCCGAACATGGGCGAGTCGGACTCGAGGTGACCCATCACGAACGGGATCACATACATCGTCCGACCGCGCATGCAGCCGCGGTACAGGTCGGTCATCAGCGCCTTCATCTCAGCGGGCGCCATCCAGTTGTTGGTGGGGCCTGCGTCGGACTCCTCCAGCGAACAGATGTAAGTGCTGCCTTCGACGCGTGCAACGTCGGACGGGTCGGACGCCCCCCAGAAACTGTTGGGCTTCTTGTCGGGGTCCAGCTGGACGAGGGTGCCGCTGGCGACGAGCTCCCGGGTGAGGGTCTGCCACTCAGCGTCAGAGCCGTCGCACCAGTGGATCGCGTCCGGCTGGGTCAGCTCGGCCACCTCGTCGACCCAGGCACGCAGCCGCTCATGCGTGGTGGTGGTGGCCTCGTGCGGAGCCTCTGTCGTCGCTTCGGCAGTCACTGTCAGGTTCCTCTCGCGCATCGCGGTGGCTGTCGCCGGCCGCTGTCTCGTAGCGGAATCATTGTGGAAATGCGGCATCCACGGCGTTCTATCCGTGGGATGTGGTGCATAGGGTACGCCCGAGGACGTATCATCCGCCATCCGGTCTCACTTGTGAAGGCGGACACAAACCACGAGGGCGGACGCCGCAGGGTTGCTCGTTCGTCCCGGTTGACGGCCGCAGGCTAGACTCACACGTCGCGACGGCCATGACCGTGCGCGTACGACGAAGTACCCGGCGCTCGTAGCTCAACGGATAGAGCATCTGACTACGGATCAGAAGGTTGGGGGTTCGAATCCCTCCGAGCGCGCC
>JBBQKY010000027.1:0-20091 GCA_038327385.1 Propionibacteriales bacterium | reverse complement strand
TCCTCGCCGACGTGTTGAGGCACCGCCGCGTCTCCCACCCGGTTCGGGCACGGACCCCTAGCGGTGACTTCAGTCTCAGCGAGAGCGTGCTGAAGCGGTTGCTCCAGAACGCCGTGGACGACGTGCCGCGGTGCGAAGTCGCGGCGATCCGGATCCACGTCGACCACGAGACGTACACCGGTGTCACCTTGGTGATGAGCGCCCAGTACCCGGACCCGTTGATCCCGCTGGCTGATGAGCTGCGGGAGCGGGCGCAGCACTGCCTCTCGGCGGTGTTGGGGGCGGTGTCGCCTCCGGTCGCCGTACGGGGAATGCACGTCCACGTCGAGAACGTCACGGCTGGCGATCCGAAGATCGGCGAGCCGGACGCGGCTAGCTGAGTGCCGTCGCTGAGACGCCCTTGTGGATCTCGCGCGGATCGGCTGTGTCGATCGGCTCCGCCGTCCCGAACGGCTCCGCGTCGATCCCCTCGTCGAGAACACCGCCCAGGGGGTCGTCCGACAGACCGTCCGCTCTGACCGGATCGTGCCATGGCCGCAGGATGTCGCGCACCACCAGGACCATCAGGAAGACCTCTCCGGCAACCCGCAGGACGATGGCGATCGAGTACACCCAGTCGCATCCGCCCGACGAGATGAAGGAATGGCTCGGCCGGCACATTCCGGGAGTCACGAAGAAGTCGGCGATGTGCAGCCACACCGCGAAGAAGTAGAAGACTTCGCAGGCCTGCCAGATCAAGAGGTCTCGCCAGCGTGGCTTGGCGAGCGCGGCCAGCGGCAGGAGCCAGAGAACATACTGCGGGGAGTAGACCTTGTTGATCAGCAGGAACGCCGCGACGACGAGAAAGGTCAGCTGTACGAGCCTCGGCTTGCGAGGCGCCAGCAGCCCCAACAGTCCGATGAGAACGCAGGCGCCGCCGAAGACGACCCAGGTCGTCAGGTTCACCTGGTGCGGACTGGCGGTGTGCCCCAGCATCGACGCGAGCAGCCACAACGAGCCGTAGTCCGGACCGCGCTGGGTGTTGAAGTGCCAGAACCACAGGAACTCGGTCGGCGACCACAGGTAGACCGGTACGTCGACCAGGAGCCAGGCTACGAGCGCGGCGGCGCACGTCTTGGCCCACACATCGAGCTTGCCGGTCCGTAGGCAGAGCACGAAGAGCGGACCGAGGAGGAACAGCGGGTAAAGCTTGGTCGCAACGCCGAGCCCGATGAAGACCCCCGCCCAGATCGGGCGTCGGGTCGACCATGCCCAGATGGCGCCAGCGACGAGCCCGAGCGCGAGCATGTCCCAGTTGATGAACGTCGACAGCGCCAGGGCGGGTGAGGCCGCCACGAAGACGGCGTCCCACGGTCTTCGGCGCTGCGCCCTCGCCAGCGCTGTCAGCGCGAGGACGAGGATCACGAAGAACCCAACAGCGTTCACGCACCAGAAGAGGGCGGAGTCGTGCTGCACACCAGCCAGCTGACCGACGTCGGCGTGGGGGACGTGCGACACGTCCGGCGCGCTGCCGAGCTCACGGGTCACCCAGCCGGCCACACCCATCCACATCCCGGTGAGCACGGGGTACTCGACCGTGAGGCCACGGGCCTCCTCCGTCGTCGTCGGCTGCTTGTTGGCAGGCAGGTCGGCTGCCGGCGTGTACGGAAAGATGCCCTCGGCCAGCCCCCGGGAGACGTAAAGGTAGGGGATGTCGGTGTAGCACAGATGCGAGAACGGCAGCGGGGACGCGTCGTCCGCCCATGACGTGACCACGCAGGGCGACTTCTGCAGCACGCCGAGCCCGAACGCGACGGTGGCGATCGCCAGCGTCACGCGCAGCGGCGTCCACCAGCTGCGGCCGGTGCGGGCATGCCGGCCGACCGGACCGGAAACAGCGGGGCTCGCTGCGCGGGCCAGCGGATCCGCCAGCGTCGGAGCGACCACGTCAGCCGTCGTACGGGTCTGCTCCGGAAACGGCACGCCGCCAATGGTGCCTCATCGCCTGGTCCGGTCAGCGGAGCCGCTGGCCTCGCCCACTGCCAGGGATCCGACGACGCGGTCGCTCTGGCAGCCCGGACGTCGGATATTTCCGGAAGGGTAGGCGGTGCTAGCTCGCGACGCGAGTGTGCCCGGTGTGCGTGGGAGTGGTGGGCGTCGTCGGCCTGGTCGGGGTCGTGGTTGTCGTCGGTGTCGTCGGAGTGGTCGGGGTCGTCGGTGTCGTCGGGGTCGTCGGTGTGGTGGGCGTCGTCGGGGTGGTGGGCGCAGTCGGTGTCGTCGGGGTCGTCGGGGTGGTGGGCGTCGTCGGGGTGGTGGGCGCAGTCGGCGTCGTCGGGGTCGTCGGAGCGGTCGGCGTCGTCGGAGTGCTGGGCGCCGGCGGGGTCGTCGGAGTGGACGGGGGCGGCGGGACGTAGGTCGGGGTCGTCGGCGTCGTGGGTTGGCCGGAGAGCCTGCCCGGCGGCGGGAGGTTGACCACCTTGACGCCCTGCAGCGCCGCCTTCATGTATGCCGTCCACGTCTGCGTCGGGTAGTCGGCGCCGAAATAGGTGTCCAGGTAGCCATCCAGCGCATCGTTGCCGTCCCCCCGCGTGTACGAGACGGCGGTCGCCAGCTGCGGGGTGTAGCCGACGAACCAGGACGACGAGACGTGTTCGCTGCACGACGCGCAGGACTGGGCCGTCGCGGTTCCGGTCTTGCCCGCCGCCGGGCGACCGAGCTCGAGGGCGCGCCTGCCGGTGCCGGCCTCGACCACGCTGTGCAGTGCCGAGGTGACATTGGAGGCAATCGCCGGGCTGAACGCCTGGGTGGCCTTCGTCTTGTGCTCGTACTTCGTCCCCGAGGCATTGCTCACGGACTCGATCACGTACCAGTCGGCGTGCTGGCCCCGCGCGGCGAAGGTGGCATAGGAGTCCGCCATAGCCAGCGGCGAGACCGATGCGATGCCGAGCGCGACGTTGTCGAACGGATGCAGCCCCGGCGTGTGGGGCGGGATTCCGGCGACGAGGGCTGCATCGATGATGCGCTGCGGGCCGTTGTGCATCAGCGTCGTCAGATCGACAAAGGCCGTGTTGACCGACTGCTCGGTGGCGTAGCGCAGCGAGATCGTTCCGTAGCTCAACCCGTTGGAGACTCCCGAGGCCTCCCCTTCGTTGTGAACCAGACTGCCGTCGGGCAGCTGGAACGGCGAGTTCCCGTTGAGGGAGCTGTCCAGCGTGAAGCCGTCACCGAGTGCCGCGGCGAGTGCGAATGCCTTGAACGTCGAGCCGGGCTGCACCAGGCTGGTCGCCCAGTTCGTCTGGCTGGTCAGGAAGTTCGTGCCACCGATGAGCGCCCGGACCGCCCCCGTGCCCGGCTCGACGCTTGCGAGCCCGACATGCAGGTCGGGCTTCCCCTTCGGTCGCACGTCGGCGACCGCGCGCTGCGCGTCCTGCATGTCCTGGTAGTCGAATGTCGTGATGATCTTGAGGCCGCCACCGTAGATCTGCTGGGGGGTGAAGTTCTCCGACGTCAGTGCTGACTCGACCATCTTCATCAGGTAGCCGCGCTGACCGCCGTACTGGTTCCGGGTTGTCGGCACGGGGATGGGCGGCAGCGCGCCCTCATAGCGTGCCGCCTCGGCCGGAGTGAGGTTGCCCATCTCCTGCATGCCGTTGAGGACGTAACGGTAGCGGGCGAACAACGCGGGAGTGTTCGACTTCGAGACTGCCGGGTCGAGGTTTCCTGGCGAGTTGAGCACCGATGCGAGTACGGCGCTCTGCGGCACCGTCAGGTCGCGGGCCGGCTCGTGGAAGTAGGCCTCGGCGGCGGCGTCGACGCCGTAGGCTCCCCTACCGAAGTAGATCGTGTTGAGATACCCCTCGAGGATCTGTGACTTCGACAGCTCCTTGTCGATCTTGACCGAGATGAACGCTTCCTTGACCTTCCGCGTCCAGGTCCGCTCCTGGGACAGGTAGAGGATCTTGACGTACTGCTGGGTGATCGTCGAGGCGCCCTGTGTCGAGTTCGACGTCAGGTTCGTCCAAGCCGCTCGGACGATGCCCTTGGGGTCCAGCCCCGGGTCGGTCCAGAACGTGCGGTTCTCGGCGGATACGACGGCATTGCGCATCGCGACAGGAACTTGCGCGAGCGGAATGCTGTGCCGGTTCTGCACCGCGAAGGTCCCGAGCACGTGCCTGCCGTCGGAGTAGTAGACCGTGGACGTCTGTGCCTCGAAGGCAACGTTGGGATTCGGGATCGTGATGGTCCGGTAGACCACGTAGACCGCGATGGCGGAGGCGAAGAGCAGCAGGACCCCCGCGACGAAGCCCCATTTCAAGATCTTGCCGGCGACATAGTTGGCGCGGTCCCATCCGGTCGTGTCGCGCAGCCGGATGCTTCCCCGCTTGCCGCTGCCCTCGCCGGGCTCCGGCTTCACGAGCTCATCACGCCCCGTCCTCGTCCTCTACCGTGCGCTGGCGTCGGGGTGGCTTGCGCGGCACGCCGTCCCCGACGACGTACGACTCGACAAGGTGGTTCCAGGAGCATGACTTGCACACCTCGAGTACATAGATGCGGATCTCACCGTGCTGGTGAGCCATCTCTTCGATGTCCTTGCGCGACTTGATGCGGCCGGAGTACTGGCCGAGCTCGTCACCGAACACGTAGGACAACAGCACCATGTCGTGCTTGCGGCATACCGGGCACGGCCGGTCGACCGGCTCACCGTGGTGCTTGGCGGCGAGGAGGGTGTACCGGTCGGCGTCGCAGACATCGTCCATGTAGGTCGCACCGCCGTTGAAGAGCGTCGAGAGCTTGGCTCGACGCTGCAACGAGTAGTCGATGACCGACCGCTGGGACCACATGGTGCCTTCGAGGGTACGGCGCGACCCCAGCCGGGTTCCAACTGTGAACGCCACCTGCCTGGGAGGGGACTTGCGGGTGAACGCATGGGGACGCTATATTCCACCACGATGTATCGCTACGATAGGTCACGGTGATAGGTCACCCTCACAGGTGACGGCTAGGTGGCCGTGACGGGTCGTATCGAGGTATCGGAAGGGGCATCGTGGCAACCAGGCGTGCAGAGACTCTCGAGCTGGCAGTCCTCGGCCTGCTCAACGGGTCGCCGATGCACGGCTACGAGCTCCGCAAGCGTGTCACGGGGCTGCTGGGATGGGGGCGCGCGCTGTCGTACGGCTCGCTCTACCCCTGCCTCAAGCAGATGCAGCGCGACGGTCTCCTCACCGAGGACGTAGCCGCGGATCCGTCGCTCGCGCGGGCCAGCCGGCGCGGCAAGATCGTCTACAAGCTCACCGCGGATGGCAAGGAGAGGTTCGCAACCCTCGTCGCAGCCGTCGGTCCGAGCGCTTGGGAGGACGAGAACTTCGGCGTGCACTTCGCGTTCTTCGGCTCCACGAGCGCGGAGAACCGGCTGCGCATCCTGGAGGGTCGGCGGAGCCGCCTCGAGGAGCGGCTCGAAGGAGTCCGCGCGTCGCTCGCGCGGTCTCGCGAGCGGCTGGACAGCTACACGCTCGAGCTGCAGCGCCATGGTCTCGAGTCCGCCGAGCGCGAGGTCCGCTGGCTCAACGAGCTCATCACCAGTGAGCGCGGTGACAGCGATCGGATCGACAGGTCGCAGGTTCGCCTGACGGGGGCACCGTCCACCACACACACCAGCAGCTCAGCGGTTCTACCGCGTGCTGACAACAGGGAATGAGGAAAGCCGATATGGGTTCGGTCCGTGTAGCCATCATCGGCGTCGGTAACTGTGCGACGTCGCTCATCCAGGGCGTCCACTACTACCAGGACGCCGACCCCTCCGGGGCCGTGCCGGGGCTCATGCACGTCCAGTTCGGGCCGTACCACGTTCGCGACATCGAGTTCGTCGCCGCCTTCGACGTCGACGCGAAGAAGGTCGGGTTCGACCTTGCCGACGCGACGAACGCAAGCGAGAACAACACGATCAAGATCTGCGATGTGCCGCCGCTCGGCATCACGGTTCAGCGCGGCCACACCATGGACGGTCTCGGCAAGTACTACCGGGAGACGATCACCGAGAGCGACAGCGAGCCGGTCGACGTCGTCTCGGTGCTCAAGGAGAGCAAGGCCGACGTGCTGGTGTCCTACCTCCCGGTCGGGTCGGAGAAGGCCGACAAGTTCTACGCGCAGTGCGCGATCGACGCGGGCGTGGCGTTCGTCAACGCGCTACCCGTCTTCATCGCCTCCGACCCGGTCTGGGCTGCCAAGTTCGAGGAGGCGGGTGTCCCGATCATCGGCGACGACATCAAGTCGCAGGTCGGCGCGACGATCACGCACCGGGTGCTGGCGAGGCTCTTTCAGGACCGCGGTGTGGTGCTCGACCGCACCTACCAGCTGAACGTCGGCGGGAACATGGACTTCAAGAACATGCTGGAGCGCGACCGCCTGGAGTCCAAGAAGGTCTCCAAGACCCAGGCGGTCACGTCGAACATCGACCATGATCTCGGCGCCCGGAACGTCCACATCGGGCCGTCGGACTACGTGCAGTGGCTCGACGACCGCAAGTGGGCGTATGTACGGCTCGAGGGCCGCGCATTCGGCAACGTGCCGCTCAACCTGGAGTACAAGCTCGAGGTCTGGGACTCGCCGAACTCCGCAGGCATCATCATCGACGCGATCCGGGCCGCCAAGATAGCCAAGGACCGCGGCATCGGCGGCCCGCTGCTCGCCGCGTCGTCGTACCTGATGAAGTCGCCGCCGGTGCAGCGCCCCGACGACGAAGGCCGCGACTCGGTCGAGGCGTTCATCCGTGGCGAGGTCGAGCGCTGAGCACGCTCCACTGCTGAGCACGCTCCACTGGTGAGCACGGTGCTGCGGCGCTGACCCCTAGGGGTCGGCGCCGCGCCCGCGTTCCGGGGACGACAGACTCGTGAATCATGCGACTCACGGGCGACCTGCGCACGCTCGTGCAAGGCGCCCGGTTTCGCCAGCTGCTCGCGGTCCGGCTGACCGGACAGGCATCCGACGGAGTCTTCCAGGTCGGGCTCACGTCGTACGTGCTCTTCTCACCGCAGGACAAGCCGAACGCGACGGCGATCGCTGCGGGCCTGGCGGCACTGCTGCTGCCGTTCAGCATCCTCGGGCCATTCGTCGGCGTCTTCCTCGACAGGTGGCGCCGGCGACAGGTGCTGGTGCTCGCCAACCTGGCCAGGATCGCGCCCGTGCTGGTGCTCGCCCTGATGGTCGCCGGCGGGCACAAGGGAGCCGGCCTCTTCGCCGTCCTACTCATGGCCCTGAGCGTCAACAGGTTCCTGCTTGCCGGCCTGTCGGCGGCGCTGCCTCATGTGGTGGCCCGCCGCGAGCTGACGCTGGCCAACTCACTCACCCCCACAAGCGGGACCATCGCCTTCATGCTGGGGCTCGCCGCGGCGTCCGGGGCGCGGGCCGTGATGGGGGGCGGCAACCGTGACGCGCTGGTCGTCGGAGCAGCCGCAATCGGCTACCTGGCGGCCGGGTTGCTGGCGCTGCGGCTTCCGGTCGATCTGCTCGGACCCGACGTCGACCCCGCGCGGCCGCAGGTGCGCCGGGCTCTGACGAACGTCGTCATCGGGCTGCTGGCCGGTCTGCGGCACCTGCGTGAGCGTCCGACGGCTGCCGCCGCACTCGGGGTCATCGCCGCGCACCGCTTCCTCTACGGCCTGACGACCGTCGCGACGATCCTGCTCTACCGCAACTACTTCCACGACGCCGCCAGCACCGACGCCGCGCTCTCCGGACTTGCCTTCGCGGTGCTGGCCTCGGGTCTCGGGTTCTTCACCGCGGCGGTCGTCACGCCGATGGCGTCGGCACGGGTATCGCTGCAGCGATGGATCGTCCTGCTTCTGGTGCTCGCCGCTGTCGTCCAGGTCGTGCCCGGGGCCTTGTTCACCGAATGGGCGATCCTGCTGGCTGCCTTCGCCCTGGGCCTCTCCGCCCAGGGTGTGAAGATCTCCGTCGACACGCTGGTGCAGACCAGCGTCGACGACGCCTTCCGCGGCCGGGTGTTCTCGGTGTACGACGTGGTCTTCAACGTGGTCTTCGTGGCGGCGGCGGCCGTGGGGGCGTTGGTGATCCCCTCGAACGGCAAGTCGTACCCGCTGCTGCTGTGCATCAGCCTCGGGTACGGCGCCACGGCGGGCGGCTACGTCGTGCTGCAGCGCGCCCGGTAACCCCCCGGGGGCCCACCCCCACGCCACCTGGTCTCGGTCCTTCGCTCACCCGCAGCTTCCGCGCACAGGCGCAGATCCGGGCGGCTAGCTTGCCGCCGCCGAGGGACGGGATGGCCACCAGGCCAGCAGCGCCTCGCGCGCCCGCTCCTCCCCCACGGGTCCTTCCTCGAGGCGCAGCTCCAGGAGGAAGCGGTAGGCGACGCCGACGTCGGGGCCGGGCGGGATCTGCAGCGCCGCCATGATCTGCTGCCCGTCGAGCTCCGGCCGGATCGACGCCAGCTCCTCGTAGGCAGACAGCTGGGCGATCCGCTCCTCCAGGTCGTCGTAAACCTGGCGGAGCCGCTCAGCCTTGCGCCGGTTGCGGGTGGTGCAGTCCGCGCGAGTCAGCACGTGCAGCCGCTCCAGCAGGGGGCCGGCGTCTCGCACATAGCGTCGTACGGCGGAGTCGGTCCACTCTCCTGAGCCGTAGCCGTGGAAGCGAAGGTGCAGCTCCACCAACCGGGCCACCGCATCGATCTCCGCGGTGGGGAACCGCAACGCCGCCAGGCGCTTCTTCACCATCTTCGCTCCGACGATGTCGTGATGGTGGAACGTGACCGACCCGTCCTCGAGGAAACGGCGGGTGCGTGGTTTGCCGATGTCGTGCAGCAGAGAGGCCAGCCGGGTGACCAGGTCGGGACCACCTGCCCCGATACGCCCTTCCAGGGCGATCGCCTGCTCGAGCACCGTGAGGCTGTGCTCATACACGTCCTTGTGCCGGTGATGCTCGTCTCGCTCGAGTCGCAGGGCAGGCAGCTCCGGCAAGACCAGGTCAGCGATGCCGGTGTCGACGAGCTGGGTCAGCCCTCGCCGAGGCTGCTTGGCCAGAAGCAGCTTCACGAGCTCGTCCCGCACGCGCTCAGCCGAGACGATCGAGATGCGCTCTGCCATTGCGCTCATGGCGGCGATGACCTCCGGCGCGACAGTCATATCGAGCTGCGCCGCGAAGCGGGCGGCGCGCATCATCCGCAGCGGGTCGTCCGAGAACGACTCCCCCGGGGTGGCCGGCGTACGCAGCACGCCGGCTGCCAGATCCTCGGTGCCCCCGAACAGGTCGACGAACTCCCGAGACGGGAGCACCAGCGCCATCGCGTTGACGGTGAAGTCCCGGCGAACGAGGTCTGCCGCCAGGGTGTCCCCGAACGTGACGGCGGGCCGGCGGGAGCCCGCTGAGTACGCATCAGCCCGGTACGTCGTGATCTCGAGCCGCCAGTCGCCCACCCTCGCGCCGATCGTGCCGAAGTCGCGGCCGATGTCCCAGATCGCCTCGACCCACCCGGTGAGGCAGCGCTCGATCGCGTCGGGCCGCGCAGACGTGGCGAAGTCCAGGTCGGGGCCGAGCTCTCCCCGCAGGGCATCCCGCACGGAGCCTCCGACGAGCGCGACCTCGTGCCCGGAGGCGGCGAACCGACTGCCCACCTCGTCGATCATCGGTGCGGCGCGCAGCAGCTCACGCACGGCAGTGCGCTGGAACTCGGCTAGCCGGGGCTCGGTGGTCGACACGTTGCACCACTGTATGAGTCCCACCGCTCACCGTTCACCAACGGTTAGCATTCATCGGGTGACAGGGCAGGACGCGTCGATCCGGCGATGAGTCCCGCCGCGCGCACGTTTGCCGGCCTCGTCGCGTGCCTCGCGGCCTTCGCGGCCGCCGGGTTGCTGAGTCCGGCGAGAGCTCACGCTGCCCATCTCTCCTCCCCGGGTGGCCTCGGCGCTCCGCACTCGTCAGCAACAACTGCCGGTACGCCGATGATGGCTCCCTCCGCCGCCATCAGCCGCCAGCTCGTCGTGACGATCAACCGGCTTGGCTCGACGACACTGCAGAAGGGCCGCCCGCTCGTCGTGCACGGCTCCGTGACCAACCCGTCGCCGGTCGCCTGGTTGCAGGTGCAGGCCTACCTGCAGATCTCCTTCGATCCCGCCACGACGTTGGCCGGGCTGGAGGGTTTCGCCGACGTCCCCGCCACCACCGGTCTCGGGAACCCTGACCTGAGCCCCGGAGAGTACGCCGGGCTAGGGACGCTGCGTCCCGGCCAGTCCAGCAACTTCGTGGTGCGCATCCCCTATGCGCATCTGGTCATCAGCGGCGCGCCGGGCGTCTACCGGCTCGGGCTCAAGGTGCTGGCGACCACGCCCGAGGGCCTCCGCGACGCCACCGACGCAGCGCGCGCGAACACCCTCGTGGCTCTGCTCCCCGCCAAGGTCGCGGCGCTGAAGCCGGTGGAGGCGGTGACGCTGCTGCCCCTCACTGCGCCCGTGAAGCGCCTAACCGGCGGAACCTTCGCCGAGGACAGCCTGGTCGGCCCGCTTTCTGCCGGCGGGCGGCTTTCGAACGTCGTGGACTGGGCGCTCAATGCGGCCCCGGAGACGGTTCAAGTGGTGATCGACCCAGCGCTGCTGTCCGCGGTGGGGGACATGTCCGACGGGTACCGGGTCTCCGGCCATCCCGCGACGTCTGCCCCGGTCGCCGGGCGCGGTCAGGCCGCCGCGGCACGTTGGCTCACCGACTTCCAGCTCCTTGCCGGCCGGCAGCACGTGATGCTGCTGCCCTGGGGCGAGCCAGCCGTGAACTCCCTGCTCGCCGACGACCTCCCTGGACCGGTGACGGCAGCGGTGGCTGCGAGCCACGACTTCCGAACGCCCAAGGGTGTGGGGAGCGGAGTGGTCGGGTGGCTTCCGGACGGAGGGTCGGGAACTCGCGCTGTCACAGTCATGCACCGGGCGGGCGCCAGCATGGAGATCGTGACGCAGGCCTCGCTCGTGCGCTTGGCCGCCGATCAGCAACCGGCTCACCCGCCGCTATCGAGACTGGACATCGTGGTCGGGCGCCAGCGAATCCCCTCTCTTGTCGTCGCCAGCACCCTCGCCGGGTTGCCCACGACAGTGCACACCTCGCCGTTGCAGCTGCGGCAGCGGCTGCTGGCCGAGGCCACCACCCGTTCGCTGAACAGACAGACGCACCGCGTTGCAGTCACGGCGCTGCCCTTCAGTTGGGACCCCGGACCGGTCGTCCGCGGACAGGAGCTGGCAAGCGCCTTCGCATCGCCCGTCCTGGTCGGCCAGTCCGCCCTCGGTGCCCTCGACAGACCGGGAGCCGTGTACGACGGTCCGCTGCGGCCGGGCCCCGGCTCGTCGCCCCAGCTTTCTGCGGCCACCGTCACGGCGATCCGGGACCTGCGCCTGTTTGGAGGAAACCTCGCAGCGATCCTCAGTCCATCGATCGTGGCGACCCAGGCCTTCCAGCGAGGCCTGGCGATGTCCGGCTCGGCGGAGTGGCTCGCGTCTCCGCGGCTCGGCGCCACGCTTATCGGCAGGCTGGCAACGGCCGATCACAACGCGCTCGCGAAAGTGACCGTCACGGGACCACCCTTCGTCGCCATGTCCAGTGACTCCGGCAGGTTTCCCCTCACGGTCACGAACGATCTCGACAAGACCGTCTCCGTCGGCCTCGCCGTGACTCCTGACGACCCCGCGCTGAGCATCGGGCCGCTGCAGCAGATCAGCCTCCCCCCAGGCCAACGCCGTGACGTGCAGGTCGTCAGCACCGCCGCCGGTGCGGGCGTCACCTCCGTCCGAGCCCGCCTCACGACGCTCGCCGGCCGGCAGTTCGGCACCCCCTGGCGGTTCGACGTACGGGCCACCCAGATCGGCCTGGTGATCTGGATCGTGATGGGAGCGGGCGGCGTCGTGCTTTTTAGTGCAGCGGGATACCGGATCGTCAACCGCCTGCGCGGGCATGGCAGCCCACGCCGGCAGGCTCCCGCCTGATGGCTCAGTCCGCCTCGCCGAGCGTGCTCTCGGCAAGCCGGTTGATGGCCGCCGGCACGATCGTCTCGCGGATCACCGGCCTGCTCCGAGCGGTGATGCTCGCTGCCGCGATCGGAGTCGTCGGAGCTCATCCCGACATCTTCAACGTCGCGAACACCATCCCGAACAGCCTCTACATCCTCGTCGCCGGCGGCGTCTTCAACGCCGTACTCGTGCCTCAGCTCGTTCGCGCCATCAAGAACGACACCGACGGTGGGGATGCCTACGCCAACAGGATCATCACCCTGGGCGCCCTGGTGCTTGCCGGCGTCACGGCTGTGCTCGTGGTGCTGGCCCCCCTGCTGCTCCGGCTGCTGGCGTCGAGCTACTTCACCGACCCATCGCTGGCGGGCGAGAAGGCGTCGCTCATCGCCTTCAGCCGGTGGTGCCTACCACAGATCTTCTTCTACGGGATGTTCGTCCTCATCGGGCAGATCCTCAACGCCCGTGGGAGCTTCGGCCCGATGATGTGGGCGCCGATCGCCAACAATGTCATCTCGGTGGCGATCTTGGCGGCGTACATCGGTCTCTACCCGAAGCCCGGGGCAGGGGAATACAGCGCCAGCCAGGAGGCGCTCCTCGGCCTCGGGTCGACGGTCGGGATAGCTGCGCAGACCCTTCTTCTGCTGCCCTACCTGCGGGCAGCCGGGTTCGTCATCCGGCCCCGTCTCGACTTCCGCGGCACCGGTCTCGGGCACACGTTGAGCCTTGCCAAGTGGACGGTCTGTTTCGTCGTGGTCAACCAGATCGCCTTCTACGTCATGGTCTACCGGGCGACCGCCGCGACTGCCGGCAGCGCCGATGGCGCGGGCTACACCGTCTACGCGAACGCGTTCCTGCTAACCCAGGTGCCGCACTCGATCATCACGGTCTCGCTTGCGACCGCCACCGTCCCACTGGTGTCGCGCCTCGCCGCCGACGGCCGGCTGGGCGAGCTCGCTGTGGAGCTGGGACGAAGCCTGCGCCTGGTGATGGCCGTCATCGTGCCGTTCGCCGTCATGCTGGCCATCCTCGGCCCGTCGCTCGCTACGGTCATGTTCAGCTGGGGCGCCGGGAACGGCGACACCACAAGCCTCGGAACGACGATGGTGGCGTTCGCGCCAGGGCTGCTGCTGTTCAGCGTGCACTACATGCTGCTGCGCGGCTTCTACGCGATCGAGGCCAACCGGACGGCGTTCTTCATCCAGTGCGTGGTCGCGTCCGTCAACATCTGCCTCGCCATCGGGCTCACCGCCATCTTCTCGCCAGGACAGGCAGCCGCCGGGCTCGCCCTCGCGTACGGAGCGTCGTACCTCGCGGGGGCGCTCTTGTCGCTGCGGGTGCTGGCAGCCCGGCTCGGCGGACTGGGCGGCCGCGAGCTCTCCGGGTTCGTGGTGCGGCTGAGTACGGCGTCGCTGCCTGCTGCGGTTGCTGGCCTTGGCGTTGTGCGGCTGTTGGAGCGTTCCGGTCTCGACGTGTCCAGCAGGCTTTCCTCGCTGGTGCTCCTCGCCGCCGGCGGGGGGGCCGTCCTCCTGACCTATCTGGGAATGGCCAGAGCACTCCACATCTCGGAGGTCGCCACCGTCGTGTCAACGCTCCGGCCCGCTCGCGGTGGAGAAGCCGCATCCCGCGATCGCGCCGACCCACCGCCTACGATGGGCATCGAGCGACCGTCCACCGATATCACTCAGACTCTGCGAGAGGCAGGACCGAGCGTCGTGGCAACACACTCCGTCGAGCCCGGAACGGTGCTCGCGGAGCGGTACGCGGTCGAGGATCTGCTGGCGGAGGAGGGCGATGCCACGACGTGGCGTGCCCGGGACAACGTCTTGTCGCGATCGGTTGTACTCCAGGTGATCGCCTCCTCGTCGCCGGCGGCGGCCGAGATGCTGGCAGCGGCCAAGCAGGCCTCGCGAGTCGCCGATGCCCGGATCATCCAGGTGCTCGACGCGGTCGACGACGGGAAGCTCAGCTACGTGGTCCGCGAGTGGACGAACGGCCAGTCACTCGACGTGGTGCTGTCCGAGGGCCCGATGTCGGCGCGCAAGGCGACCTTCGTCATGCGTGAGGTCGCCGGGGCGATCTCGACGGCTCACAAGATGGGGCTGCGGCATCGCCGGCTCGCCCCGGACACGATCGTGCTGACGAAGTCCAGCGGCGTGAAGATCCTCGGACTCGGAGCCCTCGCGGCGGCAAGGCCCGACGCCGACGAGGTGGACAACCCGGAGCTGGCGGACACGCGTGACCTGGGCAGGTTGCTGTACGCCAGTCTGACCGCGCGCTGGCCAGGGGGGCCTTGCGGCTCGCTGCCCGCTGCGCCGACCGAGCACGGCAAGCTGCTCCGTCCGCGTCAGGTTCGCGCCGGTGTGCCGCGGCCGCTCGACATCCTCTGTGACCGCATCCTCGGGAATCCTCCTCGAGGCGGCGGGCCCATCACGACGGTCGACGAGGTCAAGAACGCGCTGAGCGCCGTGCTTGTGCACGACGGGGTCGCAGACTCGTCCAGCATGCGGCGGTCCGCCCCCCGGACGTCCGGGAGCTCGGCGACGACCGAGCCGCCACCCGCCGTCTTGACAAAGGACGCTGGCGGCCCCAGCACCGGTGACGAGCCACCCACGGCCGCGATCCCCGTCCGGCTGCAGGGCGAGGATCCTTCGTCGGTCCGCCGCACCCTGCTGTGGTCGGTCGTCGTGGTCCTGGCAGCTGGCCTGCTGCTGCTGACCTACCTGATCGTGAAGACGCTGGGCGGCTCGGGCGAGGCGACCCCGTCGTACGTGACGAATCCTGCCTCCAACGGGGTCCAAGGTTCGAACGGCCCACCCCCCAGCACGGACCTCAAGCCGATCCCTGTGACGGGGGCCGTCAGCTTCGACCCGCCGCCGGACGGTTCGGGCGACGAGAATCCCGCCGAGGTGCCGTTCGCGATCGACGGTGATCCCACGACAACGTGGAGCACCCTGGTCTACTACTCTGCGCCCACCTTCGGGTCCAAGACCGGAGTCGGCCTGGTGCTCGACCTGGGCGCTCCCAAGGACGTGGGGCAGGTCAAGGTCACCCTGGTCGGCGCACCGACGACACTGCAGCTGCGGGCGGCACCGGCGAGCGCGAGCTCCGCGCCGACCGGCTCGGTCAACCAGTACACCCTGCTCAAGACGGCGACAGCCACCGGCACGACGGCGACGTTCGCCCTTGACCAGCCTGCCAAGACCCGGTTCTTGCTGGTGTGGCTCACATCGGTCCCGAAGGTCCCCGGCGGATACGAAGGGAAGGTCGCAGAGATTCAGGTCCTCGGGTGAGCGATGCACCCGACGACGCCGCGCTGCTCCAGGCGCACATCGACGGTGACCGTAATGCGTTCGCCGTGCTGGTGCGCCGGCACCAGGACCGCCTCTGGGCAGTGGCCGTGCGTACGACGGGCGACCGTGAGGAGGCGGCCGACGCCCTTCAGGACGCGCTGCTCTCCGCGTGCCGTCGGGCTGAGAGCTTCCGCGGCGACGCGCAGGTTTCCACCTGGCTGCACCGAATCGTCGTCAACGCCTGCTTGGACCGGTTACGCCGCCGCCGGTCACGCCTGACAGAGTCGCTCCCGGACGAGCCCGACCGGCTGGCCGACCTGGCCGACCGCGCGGGGCGAGACGACATCACGGAGGTCAGCGAGCGACGTACCGACGTGATGGCAGCCCTCGCCCAGCTCAGCGAGGAGCAGCGCACGGCCCTCGTCCTCGTGGACATGGAGGGATACCCGGTGGACGAGGCGGCGGCGATCATCGGTTGCGCCGCTGGCACCGTGAAGAGTCGCTGTGCTCGTGGCAGGGCGAAGCTGGTTCCCCTCCTCGCGCAGTACCGACGGAACCACCACGAGCGGGCCGACGTCCAAGCAGATGGTTCCGCGCAACCCGTCGGCGAACGGGTGCCCGCGAACCCACCCGCAGAGCCCGACATCTCCGCCCGCGACACAGGAAGCCCGCAGTGACCCCGATCGAGCACGCGTCCGCGGAGCAGGTAGCCGACCTCCTCGAGGGGAACCTGCCCGCAGCCAAAGCGATGCGCATCAATGCCCACCTGACGGGTTGCGGCGACTGCCGCGATCTGCGGGATGCGCTGGTGGACGTCGCTGCCGTGCTCGGTGCGGAGGGTGCGAGCGCACAACCGATGCCCTCCGATGTCGCGGCCTCCCTGCACGAGGCCATCGCCGCGGCGAATGCCGAGACTCGCGAGTCCTTTGTCGAGGTCGTCGGGGCGGTACGACGCCCGTCGCCGCGCACACCGTGGACCTGGCTGGCCGGAGCCGCGGCTGCCGTTGTCGTCGTTGCCGCAGGCGTCGCCGGTGTGCGGGCGTTGCCCCAAGGTGGTGGTAGTGCCGACTCCGCCGCCTCGGAGTCCCAGGTCCAGGGCCGTGCGGCAGCCGGCACCCCGACGCCGGTCCCGGGAAGCGGAGCGGCGGCGCAGCACCGTGGCTCGTCGCAGTCGCGGGCCACCCTGACCCCCCTGCCCAGCAGCACGCCGTTCTCCGCGGTCGGCCCGGAGGTCGTGCGGCCCGACTCCGTGGCCGCTGCGGCGCGCCGGTTGTCAACCTCCTCCAACGACACCTGGGCGTCGCTGCACGGGCGGTGCGCGACCCCCCTTGGCTCCGGCCACTTCGCCGTCGTCCAGTGGCTTGGCCGGCCCGCCGTACTGGACGCCGAGCCCGGCACGCGGACGGCAACGATCCTCGACTGCCGGACGGCGCGCACGGTGCTCTACACGACCGGCTACTGAGGTTGCACGAGCAGCGCGCCCATTCTCGCTCTCGAGCTCCGCCGGGGAATGCCTGACCTTTGGGATCGGTTGACCTGGAGCAGCCCTTGTTGAGCTGCCGGGGGTACTGCCGCCGCCGCAGCCAGGTGCCGAAGAACCGAAGGGAGTCCACCGGTGTCGCACATGCGTGAGGTGATCATCGTCGGATCAGGTCCGGCCGGTTATACCGCCGCAATCTACGCAGCCCGCGCGAACCTGCGCCCACTGGTCTTCGAAGGCTCGGTCACGGCGGGCGGTGCCCTCATGACGACTACCGACGTGGAGAACTTCCCCGGCTTCCCCGACGGCATCATGGGTCCGGGCCTGATGACGGACCTTCGCAAGCAGGCCGAGAAGTTCGGCGCCGAGCTGATTGCCGACGACGTGACGTCGATGGAGCTGGCGGGCGAGCCCAAGGTGGTTCGCGATTCGGCCGGCAACGCCTACCCTGCCACGTCAGTGATCCTCGCGATGGGTTCCGGCTACCGCAAGCTGGGGCTGCCCCGCGAGGACGCGTTGTCGGGTCACGGAGTGAGCTGGTGCGCCACCTGTGACGGCTTCTTCTTCCGGGACCAGGAGATCGCCGTCGTCGGAGGCGGCGACTCAGCCGTGGAGGAGGCGACCTTCCTTACCCGGTTCTCGTCCAAGGTCACGATCATTCACCGCCGCGAGCAGCTTCGGGCCAGTGCGATCATGGCACAGCGCGCCCTGACCAACGACAAGATCGACTTCGCCTGGAACAGCGAAGTGGCCGAGATCCATGGCGACCAGCACCTCGAGGGCGTCGTCCTTCGGGACACTCGCACCGGGCAGACGCGGCATCTCGGCCTGACCGGTCTCTTCGTCGCCATCGGGCATGACCCGCGCTCGGAGCTGGTCCGCGGCCAGGTACACGTCGACGACGAGGGATATGTGCTCGTCGAGGGACGGTCTACCCGGACCAACATCCCCGGTGTCTTCGCGGCCGGCGACCTCGTGGACCACACGTACCGCCAGGCCGTCACCGCCGCCGGCAGCGGTTGCGCCGCGGCTCTGGACGCCGAGCGGTTCCTCACCGGGTTGTCGGACGGGTGAGATACCGTCGTGACGACACTTTTCCAACCAGCTTTGACGTCAAGATCATGACCATCAACCGTAGGAGAAACACATGAGTGAGCTGCCATCCGTGACCGACGCCGACTTCCGGACCACGGTCCTGGAGGCTGACAAGCCGGTGCTCGTCGACTTCTGGGCGGCCTGGTGCGGGCCTTGCCGCCAGGTAGGCCCGATCATCGACGAGATCGCGGCGGAGCACGGCGACAAGATGTCATTCGTGAAGATGAACGTCGACGAGAACCCCGTTACGCCTGCCGGGTATCGCGTCACAGGGATTCCCGCGCTCAACGTCTACAAGGGCGGCGAGCTGGTGAAGTCCATCGTCGGCGCGCAGCCGAAGGCTTCCCTACTCCGTCAGCTGTCGGAGTTCATCGCCTGATTTCTCGGCGCGGCGCCGACCGGACCGCCGCCCTGCTCCGGTTGCAGCGCTCCCGGGCGGATCGCGGCGGGTCGGATCGCGCCGAGCCAGCGCTCGACGGCAAGCTCCACGTCGTCGCGCCAGGTCAGCACCCCGCGTAGGTCGAGGCGCAGCCGCGGATAGCGCGGGTGTGCCTGGATGGTCTTGAAGCCGACGGCGGTGAGGAAGGCAGCCGGCACTACACAGCTGTTCTCGTGACCTTGAGCGTCACCGAAGGCCTCGATACCCCGGACTCGGCGGCGGCCCATCAGGTCCTTGGCCACGGACTGCACCAGTAGCCGGCCGAGACCCGCACCTTGGAATGCGGGCAGGATGCGTGCGGTGATCAGCAGGACGGCATCGGGGCTGACGGCCGTGCCGACGAAGGCGTGCGCACCGTCGACGTACTGCGGTGGGGCGTACGTCGCGAAGCCCGCCACCACCTCGTCGACGTACAGGACCCGCCCGCAGCTCCCCCAGTCCAGCAGGACCGAGGACACCCATTCCCCCTTGGTGGAGGGACCGCTCGCCGTGCCGGCGAGCTCCCAGAGGGTGCAGTCGCGGCACGGAGACGGCAGGTCAGCGACGTTGTCCCGGGTAAGGGACACGATCTTGCGGCCCATGCCACCATGCTAACCGCCGACCATTGGCTGGTTCCCATCCTGGTGCCGGAAGGGTCTCGAAGACTGGCTTGGTGATCACCCAGGACTCACGGCCCGGAAGGTCAGGTCTGAAGTCGTGGGCGACGGCACGTAGCGTGCCCAGCGAAGGTCGTTGGTGATCGAGAAATCCGCAGGCAAACTGCTGCGCCCACATCATGTCCAGCGAGCCCTTCGCCCTGTCGGGTCCCGTGTAGCCCGTCTCGATGTCGAAGCCGACTGGCCTGCCCGCCTCCAGCAGCTTGTCCGCCATGAGCCTGAGCTGGTCGAGCGACGTCAGGACGCCGTAGTTCTTCGGCGCTGTGGGCATGTCCTACGTACCGTGTCCCGATCCGTCAAGCCACAGACGGAGTGCTCGACGTAGGCACTCAGGACCGACCAACTTGCCGTCAGGTCCCGAAGACAGAGAGTCCTTCTCAGCGAGGCGGTGACAGAGGGCGCACCGGGCGTAGTCCTCCGGGCGCAGCGGCGCTGGCCGTCTAGACATCTGCACGCTGAGAAGGAATCTGAGTACCTCAGGTGACCAGCGGCCACAGGATGTGGAACACGACCAGACCGATGAACACGATCACGAAGATGGTCAGGCCTCGTTTCAGCGAATCTTTCATCCGAACAGCCAGCCGCTGATCGACGGCACATGCACGATCGACGCAATCGCACCGCCGACAAAGCCAACGATCAGGAACATCCAGCGTTGTCGGCGAGTGGTCTTTGTCGCCATCAGGTAGCCAACTTCGGTAGCGGCTGTCCATGGACGCCCCAGTTATACAGGTCCGACCCCACGCAGAACGTCACGCCACCCACAGCGGCCCACCCGCCGCCAGCAAGCATCTTCCCGGCAGTCAGCTTGACCCCGGCCTTCAACCCGGCAACGATCCCACCGCTGATGAAGCCACCGACGGTGACACCATCACAAGAGAACAGAAACTTGGCGGTGTTCCACAGGGCAGATGACAACGAGTCGCCTCCCTGCCAGTGGCAGTACCCCATCGGGAACTCGCTGCTCATCTTGTTACGGATGCACGCCGCCGTGATCCAGGTCTTGTAGACCGCCCGGGACTGTGCAGTAAACGGTGTTTCCGGCCCGACGCGCCGACTGAGTCGGCGGGGAAGGTGCCGTGATGGCTACGACACTGAGCGACATGACAGCCAAGAAGAAGCCAGATCCCTCGGCTGAGGAGATCGCCGCGAAGGA
>JBBQKY010000026.1:0-20231 GCA_038327385.1 Propionibacteriales bacterium | reverse complement strand
CGGTCGCAGGCAGCGGGATCGTCCGGCAGGAAGGCGTCGACCTCCACCTGGCAGGTACGGCGAACCGTGGCCGCCACGTCGTCGTTGGACCACCCCAGAGAGGTCCGCGCGCGGTTGACGACCACGCAGATCGAGGCAGCCGGTATCTGGGCGGCGAGGTCCGACAGCGCCCGGAACAACCTGCCCAACCCCACCGGGTCGGCGGCCCCCACGACGACCACTCGGTCGGCGAGCTCGAGGGCGGCGAGTGTCGCGCCGTTGCGTCTGGGCGCGGCTGTGTCGTAGGAGATCTCCTCGTCGAGCTCGATGCTGAAGGCACAGTCGACGACCACGACCTGGCACAGGGAGCGCGCCGTGTCGACGACCCGGCGCAGCAGGACCGGCGACAGCTCCACCCACCGATCCGAGCGCGGCAGGCCGGTCAGGACACGCAGCATCGGAGTGACCGCGCGGGCGTGCGCCGCAAGCAGCTCGGGGTCGAGGCCCCCACGGTTCGCCGAGCGGGCAGCGGCCAGCAGCCCGGAGGACTCGTCGAGCAGACCCAGCAGCTGAGCCTGCGAGCCACCGTAGACGTCAGCATCGACCAGCAGCGTGGACAGCCCGGCCTGGGCGAAGGAGGCTGCCAGGCCGAGGGCGGTCACGGACCGCCCGGGCGCACCAGTCGCTCCCCAGACCGCCACCACCCTGCCCGAGCGGGCGCCGGGACCAGCATCGACGATCTCCCCTTCGCAATCTCCTGCGGCTTCGCTCGGTCGCGGGTCGGTGCCAGCCGCGCCGGCGGCCAGGACGCCGGCGATCACCTCGCTGAGGTCGTCGAGCTCGACCACCGTGACCACCGCGTCGACACCCAGCCGCCGCAGCAGCGTCGCCTGCAGTGATGTCTCATCGTCGGCCACTCCAACCACAGCGACGCCCTCCGCCCGCAAGCGGGCGAGGACCTCGGTGTCCAGCCCGACCAACGCGCTGGAGACAAGCGCTGCTGCCGCCTGGCGGGTCGCGGCGGTGGCGAGCAGATCGGCGACGTCCACACACCGACGTACGACATGCAGGTCCCTCCGGGCTGCAGCCGACAAGACGTCGGACTCGAAGTCGACGGCGCCGACGGCCACCAGCACCCCAGCCGACACGTCAGCCAGCCAGCCGGACCAGCACGACCTGGGCGCCGGTCACCTGGCGGAGGACACCGCCCACGTCCACGTCGTCCGCCAACCCAACGAGCACCTGCCGGTCGCTCGAGACGCCCGAGAGGCTGCTGCCGACGGACAGCACGACGACGTCCGGCAGCACCATCGTCGGCAAACCGCGAGCCCGAGGCGTGCCGTCGGTTCCGCCCGCGACCGCCCACACCTCCACATGGTCGCCGGACCGCAGGTCGGCGGGTGCGGCTGCTGCCGCCACGCCGAGGGGAAGCTGTCGACCCAGCGGAGACCTGGCCGAGCTGACCGACGCTAGCCCGAGCAGCTCTCCGGCCTGCAGGTCGCGCGTCGCGTGCTCGCCGGGCGCGATCGGCACGTCAGATGTGAGGTACTGCCCCGCGACCGCCGGCTCGCCGAAGTGCACCTGGGTGACCCGCACGTCGGTTGCGTCGACTTCGGCCCCGAAGGGCACGTCGTGCACGAGCTGCCACACGCCCACCGTGTCGTCGGCAGCCGCCATCACTTTGGCGCCGACGACCACCGACCCGACGACGAGCGCGATTCCGAGCCACAGCCGAGGGTCTCGCCAGCGAGACCGCCGCTGGCGGGTGGCTGGTGGGGATGCGGGTGGGTGCGGCGCATCGGCCTGTCGGGGCGGGGTCGCGGAAGAGCCTCTGGTCAGCAGGGACACGTCGAACATTCTGCCGACATCCCGCGACGGAAGGGAAGAGTTGTCCACAGCGGATAGCGACGGCCGGCCCGGGTGCGCATGGCCATGGGAGACTCCTCATCATGCCGGCCAGCTCCGTTCCGCGGTTTCTCGCCCTGACGGAGGTCGCGGAAGTTCTGAGCATCTCGATGTCGCAGGTCTACGCCCTCGTACGGCGCGGCGACCTTCCGGCCATCAAGATCGGGGGCCGCGGGCAGTGGCGAGTGGAGAGGAGCGCGCTCGAAAAGTACATCGCCGACGCTTACGAGTCGACGAGGCAGTTCATCGCCGACCATCCCTTCGTCGGTGACGAGCAGGCCGCGGACGAGCAAGCCGTCGAAGGCGACGAGTCCGTCGCAGAGGTTCTATCGAGGCGCGCGACTCCGAGTCGAGAGCCGACCGGCTGAGCACCGGGGCGCTCCTCAGTCCCATCCTGCGGACTCCCGAGTCACTCGGGTGATGGCCGCATAGGCCACCGTCGTCCGCATCGTCACAGCCGCTGGCCGGGGCGCCTCGTCGAGGTGGTGGACCGCGATGTCGACGAAGTCGCTGCCGACCCGATCAGGGGTTCCGGACACCGTCGAGCCGTCGGTCAGTACCACGGTGACCCGGGCGCGGTCGATGCTGATGGCGCGCAGCGCCGACGACATAGTCAGTCGGCTGGCGACGACCGGTACGGCCTCAGGGCTCAGGGCGCCGAGCGGGAGATCCGCCACGGAGCACACCGCAGCCATCGGTACGACGACCTCGCTGGGAGTCGTGACGAGCAGCCAGTCGGCCCCGACCCGGTCGAGAGTGCCGACGACTCTCGCGCTGCCGCTCAGCCGGAGCGATACCTGACGCCCGACGTTGGACCGCAAGCGGTTGAGCAGGGTGATGTGGCCGATCTCGGCCCGTGTGCGGTCGGCGACCTCCGCGTCCAGCTCGGCGCGACCGAGCGCCTCGGCTTGTCCTTCGAGGTCGTCGAACAGGTCGCTCCACCGCACGGAGGCTCCTTCGTCGCTTCGGCTCGACTGCGGACCTTACGCCGCTGCTCCCGCCATCGCACGCCCCTTGACATGAAGGCAAACCGCGTATAGAACACTCAAATGATGGTAAACGCACGCTATCGACAGCGAACGCCCGTCGTTGTGGTCCGCACCGAGTGCACGCTGGTCGCATTGGCTGGCGCCCTGGTTCTCGCCTGGCGGACTGCCGCCGAGCCGCTGCGGCGGCTCGTCCAGGCCGCACAGCCCGGCCACACCAGGAATGACGTCAGGGTGGACGCGCTCGTGTGCGATCTCGCATCGGTCGTTCTCCTCGTCGCGCTCGCCGCGCTCGCCGTCCTGCTGGTCCTGAGCACGGTGAACCTGCTTCTCGGTGAGCGCGGCCGCTGGTTGTCGGCCGCCTGTGCCCGGGTTACCCCGGTTGCCTGCCGGCGACTGGTCGCCGCCTGTTGCGGCGTCGGGCTCGCCACGCCGGCCCTGCTGGCGTCACCTGCCCTCGCCGACCTGGACAGCGGCCAGCACACCTGCCACGGCTCGTGTGCCGTTGGGCGAGTGCGGCTCGACGGACTTCAGCTTCCCGACCTGCCGACAAGACCACCCGCACCCGCCCCGCGCCGCGCCGCGCGGACTCCCGACGAGGACCGAGCAGCCGAGGTGGTCGTCCGCGCTGGTGACTCGCTGTGGCGCATCGCCGAGCGTCGGCTTCCGGCCGCTGCCTCCGCTGGCGAGATCGAGCGGCTCACGAACCGCCTCTACACGCTCAACCGCTCGGCTATCGGGGCGGACCCCGACCTCATCTTCCCCGGTATGACCTTCATCGCTCCGGAAGGCAGCTCATGACAGCACCGACCTGCTCCCCGTCGCCCGTCCGACCGTTGTCGCTTCACGGCGGGCGCGGGTGGCGCCCGGCCAGCGCACTCGCCACCTCCAGCGACTACACGCAGGGCGCGCTGGCACTGTCGTACCCCTTACCCGCCGGCGTGGGAACCGACCCGCTCCCGACCACGCTCGTGGTGGTACCGCACGGAACGCGCTCCGGACCGGGGAGAGGAGCAGAAGGCTGGGCGCCGACGTTCATCCAGGCGGTGGTGGAGGTGATCGCCTGTGACCGCCCGGCCACCCAGCTGGTGCGCTGGACCAGTCGGCAGGTCTACACGGAGATCCTCACGCGGCAGCAGAACGTCGCCCGGCACCGCCGTGAGTCGGGCGTTCGCTCCACGAGGCAGCACGTCGCCACCGTCCGGCTCTGCCAGCCTGGGCCCGACTGCGCGGAGATCGCCGCGCGGGTCACGTTCGGCAGCAGGTCGCGTGCCATCGCAGCCCGGCTCGACCGCCACCACGACCGTTGGCTGTGTACGGCGATCCAGTTCGGCTGACGGACGGTCGAACGCGACGGAGTCGCGGCCGACCGGCTCAACAAACCAGCTAGGCGCGCCGTCGGGCGGGGTCGCCGTGGCAGCGCTTGAACTTGCGCCCCGACCCACAGGGGCACGGCTCGTTGCGGGACACCCCGGCGTACTCCGCCTCCTCGACCACGTCTTCAGAGACCTGCAGGTGCGGGCCGGCGTCCCCGTCGACACTGGGAGCCGAGTAGGCCAGGTTCTTCGGCTGCTTCGGCGCGGCAAGCCCGGCCGCCACGATGTGCGGCCGCGCCTCGGTCGGCACGGGCTCGACGTCCTCGTCGAGCTGCTCGACCAGCTCGGACGGGTCCTCGGCGAGCTCGGCCAGCGTTGCCTCCGGGCCAGGTGGGGCGGCCGGGACCGGGCCTGGTCCCCCGGAGGCGGGTACCGCGGCAGCCTCCGGAAGCGCGGCCTCCGCTTCCGGGACGACGGGCTGCACCTGGACCTGCACGTGGAACAGGAAGCCGACCGCCTCCTCCTGGATCGACTCCATCATCGCCTGGAAGAGCTCGAAGCCCTCCCGCTGGTACTCGATCAACGGGTCGCGCTGGGAGTAGGCGCGCAGGCCGATGCCCTCGCGCAGGTAGTCCATCTCGTAGAGGTGCTCGCGCCACTTGCGGTCGAGCACCGACAGCAGCACCTGGCGCTCGAGCTCGCGCAGCACCTCTGGCGTCAGCGACTCCTCGCGTGCGTTGTACGCCGCCTGGGCGTCCTCCCGAAGGGACTCGACCATGAACTCGGTGGTCAGGTGGTCGAGCCCGCCGACCTCGGCCTCGAGATCCTGCTGGGTCACTCCGACAGGGTAGAGCTGGCGCAGCGCCAGCCACAACGCCTCCAGGTTCCACTCCTCCGGGAACCCCTCGGTCGCGCCGACGACGTACCCCTCGAGGGTGTCGTCGATCATGCCGCGGATCTGCTCCTGCAGGTCCGCGCCCTCGAGCACGCGTCGGCGCTCGCCGTAGACCACCTCGCGCTGGCGGCTCATCACGTCGTCGTACTTGAGGATGTTCTTGCGGGTCTCGAAGTTCTGCCCCTCGACCTGGGCCTGCGCCGAGGCGATCGCGCCGGTGACCCGCTTGTTCTCGATCGGGACGTCGTCGGGGATCTTCATCGTCTGCAGGACCCAGTCGACCCAGTCGGACTTGAAGAGCCGCATCAGGTCGTCCTCGAGCGACAGGTAGAAGCGGGACTCCCCTGGATCGCCCTGACGCCCGGACCGCCCGCGCAGCTGGTTGTCGATGCGGCGTGACTCGTGGCGCTCGGTGCCGATGACGTACAGGCCGCCGATGTCGTTGACGTCGTCGTGCTCGGAGCCGACCTGCTCCAGCATCTTCGCGTGCATTGCCGGCCAGGCGGCTTCGTAGTCGTCGGCGCGCTCGACCGGGTCCAGTCCTTGGCGGCGCAGCTCCTCGTCGGCGAGGAACTCGACGGAGCCCCCGAGCATGATGTCGGTGCCGCGCCCTGCCATGTTCGTCGCTACCGTCACCGCGCCCTTGCGGCCGGACTGAGCGACGATGTGCGCCTCGTCGGCGTGGTGCTTGGCGTTGAGAACGCTGTGCGGGATGCCGCGGCGCTTCAGGAGGCCGGACAGGCGCTCGGACTTCTCGACCGAGACGGTGCCGACGAGCATCGGCTGCCCGTCGGCGTGTCGATCGGCGATGTCGTCGACGATCGCTGAGTACTTCGCGTCCTCAGTGCGGTACACGAGATCGGGCTGGTCCATGCGGACCATCGGCATGTTGGTCGGGATCGGGATCACGCCGAGCTTGTAGATCTTGTCGAACTCCGACGCCTCGGTCATCGCCGTACCGGTCATGCCGCCCAGCTTCTTGTAGAGCCGGAAGTAGTTCTGCAGCGTGATGGTCGCGAGCGTCTGGTACTCCTCGCGGATCGTCACGCCCTCCTTGGCCTCGATGGCTTGGTGCAGCCCCTCGTTGTAGCGGCGACCGTGCAGCATCCGGCCGGTGTGCTCGTCGACGATCAGCACCTCGCCCTCGATGACCACGTAGTCGCGGTCGCGACGGAAGAGCTCCTTGGCCTTGATGGCGTTGTTGAGGAAGGAGATCAGCGGCGTGTTCACGGCGTCGTAGAGGTTGTCGATGCCCAGGTGGTCCTCGACCTTGTCGATGCCGACCTCGAGCACCGAGACGGTCTTCTTCTTCTCGTCGAACTCGTAGTCGACCTCCGGGCGCAGCCGGCCCACCAGGGTGGAGAACTCGTCGTACCACTTGACCGACTCGTCGGACGGTCCGGAGATGATCAGCGGCGTCCGCGCCTCGTCGATGAGGATCGAGTCGACCTCGTCGACGATCGCATAGTGGTGGCCACGCTGCACACAGTCCTCGATCGTGCCCGCCATGTTGTCCCGCAGGTAGTCGAAGCCGAACTCGTTGTTGGTGCCGTAGGTGATGTCGGCGTGGTAGGACTCGCGGCGCTGCTCCGGCGTCATCTCCGGCAGCACCATGCCGGTGGTCAGTCCGAGGAAGTGGTAGACCCGCCCCATCCACTCCGCGTGGTACTTCGCGAGGTAGTCGTTGACCGTCACCACGTGCACGCCGTTGCCCGCCAGCGCGTTGAGGTACGTCGGAAGGGTGGCCACCAGCGTCTTGCCCTCGCCGGTCTTCATCTCCGCGATGTTGCCGAAGTGCAGAGCAGCACCACCCATCAGCTGCACGTCGAAGTGCCGCTGGCCGAGCACCCGCTTGGCGGCCTCCCGCACCGTGGCGAAGGCCTCGGGAAGCAGGGCGTCGAGGGTCTCGCCCTCGGCCAACCGGGCCCTGAACTCGTCCGTCTGCGCCTGCAGCTCCTCGTCGGTCATCGAGACGAAGTCATCCTCGATCGCGTTGACCTGGGCGGCCGCCGCTTCGAGCTTGCGACGCTGCTTGCCCTCGCCGATGCGAAGAACCTTGTCGAGCAGTACGGGCACGGGGTGACTCCTGATGGTGACGTGATGAGACTGCGGCGAGACGGGTCGCGGCTAGTCGGACCCGCTGACCATCTTAGGCGCTGCGCCACGGCTGACGGCCGTGAGCGCGGGAGCCAGGTCGCCGCGCGGCTCGACGGTGACGCCGCCGAGGCCCAGCCAGCCCGCCATCGACTCGAGCTCGCCCAGCAGCCGTTCCGCGGTGTCTGGCGGTGCGCCCGGCTCGAGGAACGCGCCCATCACGCGCAGCACGTTGCCCTGGCGGTCGGCCTTGAGGTCCACCCGGGCCGCGATGCGGTCGCCGTACAGGAACGAGTAGACGTAGTAGCCGTAGACGCGCTTCGGCGCCGGGACGTAGATCTCGATGCGATAGCGGTACCCGAACAGCTGCTCGGTGCGTGCCCGCTCGAAGATCAGCGAGTCGAACGGGCTGAGCAGTGCCGTGGTCTCCACTCGCCGCGGCAGCCGCGCCTCGTGCCACAGGTAGGCGGGACGGTGCCAGCCTGCGATCGTCACGGGCAGCAGCTCCCCGGCCTCGACGAGGTCCGCGATCGCCGCCCGCGTCGTGCCCGGCGCCAGCCGGAAGTAGTCGCGCAGGCAGCGCTCCGTGCCGACCCCCAGCGCGGCGGCAGACGCCCGCAGCAGGGTCCGGTGCGACTCGGCGACGCTCGGCGTTGGAACGGCAAGCACGGCAGGGGGCAGGACGCGCTCGGGAAGGTCGTAAAGTCGCTCGAACGCCGAGTTGCGGCGGGCCGCCGTCACCTCCCCGGTCCAGAAGAGCCACTCCAGCGCGGTCTTGACCTGACTCCAGTTCCAGCCCCAGCTGTCCCGGACCCGCGGGACGTCGTGCTCGATCTCACGCGCCGTCAGCGGCCCTCGGTCGACGACCTCCTGCTTCACCCAGCAGACGAACTCCGGCTGCTCCTCAGCCAGCCGGCGCACGGACCCCCACGTGAGATCCGTTTGCGTCATACGAAAGCGGAGGCTCGGTTGGAGGTCGACCCTGACGTACGACGCGACGTGCGCCCAGTACTCGAAGAGGCGGCGAGGGGCGCGGCCGGCGGCTCGGTGCAGCAGGTCGCGGTCGTACGGGCCGAGCCGGCTGAACAGCGGCATGTAGTGGGCGCGGGTCGCCACGTTGACGGAGTCGATCTGGAGCAGCGCGATCCTGCGAAGCACGCGGGTCAGCGCGCGCAGGTCAGGCTCGACGGGACGTGGATCGCAAAAGCCTTGTGCCGCAAGGGCGATCCGCCGAGCCTGTGCGCTGCTCAGCTGTCGTGATGTCACGGTGGGTCGAGCAGGCGCTGCCGGACGGCATACATCACTGCCTCGATCCGCGAGTGCAGCTGCAGCTTCTCGAGCATGTTGCGAACGTGGTTCTTCACGGTGTTCTCACTGATGAACAGCTTCTCGGCGATCTCCCGGTTGTTGAGCCCGTGTGCCACGAGGTTCAGGACCTCGAGCTCGCGGTCGGTCAGCTTCGGCACTCGCGCTGGTCTCACCTCGGCGCCTGACATCGCCTTGAACTCGGCGAACAGCTTGGCTGCCATCATCGGGCTGATCAGGGACTGGCCACTAGCCACCAGACGGACGGCCTGCGACACCTCAGCCATGGAGGAGTCCTTGAGCAGGTACCCGGAAGCGCCGTTCTTGATGGCGTCGTACAGGTCGGACTCCTCATCCGAGGCGGTCAGCATGATGATATTGACCCCCGGCGCCTGGTCCTTGATGCGCCCGCAGGCCTCGATGCCCGAGACTCGAGGCATGCGCACATCCAGCAGCATCACGTCCGGCATGGTGCGCGTGGCGATATCGGCGGCAGCCTCCCCGCTCGATCCTTCGGCGACGACATCGATGTCGGCCTCGGAGTCGAGCAGCATCACCAGACCTCGGCGGAAGAGCTCCTGGTCGTCGACGACAGCGACCCGGATGACCTCTCGCACATGCGCATGGTCCGGTCCGTCGCTCATCGAAACCATCCTTCCAGGGGTCCGTGCGTGTCGCACAACTGTGGCGGGCCCCCGGAGACACCCGGCGATGTCACTCGGTGAGTCTGATGACTCCGTAGTCGTAGCCTTTGCGCCGATAGACGACAGCCGGCTGCGCCGCCTCCTTGTCGATGAACAGGAAGAAGTCGTGACCGACGAGCTCCATCTCGTAGAGCGCCTGGTCGAGGGTCATCGGGACAGCCGGGTGCGTCTTCTCGCGTACGACGAGAGGACCGTCTCCCAAGACGGTCAGCGGACCCTCCTTGTACTCGAGGCCGCCGTCCTGTTCGCCCTCCTGCGGCTCGTCGTCAGGAACCTCGGCCGTCATGGCCTGCGCGAGCGACATCGGAGGACGTGAGCCGTGGTGGATACGTCTCCGGTCGGCGGCCTTGCGCTTCTGGGCGGCCAGCTTCGCAACCGCCTTGTCCAGGGCGGACATCTTGTCCTCCGCGGCCGCCTCGGCCCTGACCACGGGACCTCGGCTCTGAATGGTGATCTGGACCCGGACGAGCTGGTCGGAGAGCCGGGGGTTCGGCTCCTGAGACACCTCGACGTCGACCCGGATGATGCGATGGTCGTACTTCTCCACTCGGGACAGCTTGTCCTCGACATGTTCGCGGAACCGATCCGAGACCTCCAGGTGGCGGCCCTTGACGACGACTTCCACGTATACCTCCTGAGATAGAGCGGCCCGGCGGGCCCGAGTCATGTGCTCGTGGGGCAGGCGACACCCGCCCGGCCGACCTGGTCTTCGACCCCACACTCGCCTGCTGGGACCTTCGCAGCTCGTTGCCACTGGGGTCCTCTCCCGGTGGGAGAGGCATCAGGCCTCCCTGCGGGGCAGGACTTACTTCTAAGCCGCTCCGTGATCGGACGGCAGGCTGCGAGCAGCTGCCGACCTTACGTGGACCGTTTCGCCTGCGGCTGGCATCGGCTTGCTGCGCAGGGTAGCGACGAGTCGAGACCCTGGCAGCGCAACCACGGACCCGGGCGGGTGCCATGGTCAAACCCTAACGGCTGACCGGCGGCGTCCCGTCGAGCCGTCGAGCTGTCGCGGCGATCACCGCCACCGCCGGGACCTCGGCCCCACAGGAAACGAGCGCCCGTACGGCGTCCACAGCAGTGGATCCGGTCGTCAGCACGTCGTCGACGACCACGAGCCGGCGGCCGGCGAGAGCCCTCCGCGACCGAGAACGCACTCGGAAGGCACCCTCGAGGTTCGTGGCCCGATCCGCTGCCGACAGGCCGGCCTGGTCCGCTACGTCGCGAGCTCGCTCGAGGATCGGAGCCGCGACCGTCGGGATGCCCGAGGCACGGAGGCTGCGACGACATGCCTGCACGAGACGGGCCAGCGGGTCGTGGCCCCGCGTCCGGACTCGGGCAGCCGTCGTAGGCGGCCAGAGGAGGACGACCGGCCCGGTCACGGGACCGTCCGGCGCCGCCACGGCCGCCATCACGCTGAGGGCGAGCGCTCGGCCGAGCGGCTTGGCGAGCGACAGGACGCCGTGCTCCTTGTGCGCGATGATCGCAGCCTTGACGGCACCGTCATACGCTGCGACGGCGTACGGCCTCGGCAGGCCCGCTGGACGCGGCGTCGGCCAGGCGACGTACGGAACCTCTTGCAGGGCCGACATACACCGCAGACACAGTGCCGATCCCGGCCGGTCGCAACCGACGCAGCTGCTCGCGAGAAGCAGGTCGGCAGCCGCAGCGGTGAGGTCGAGGGGGGCGGGCACAGATCCATCCTCCGGGTGCCGGACACCTCGGCCGCCACTCGCCGAGTCCCCTGTGCGCCTGTGGACCGCCCTCCGCGCACTGTGGACGGAAGGCCCGTCACCCGGCGTAGAGGGGCGCGAAGAGCCTCTGGCGTGTCGTGAGGAGTGGCCACTGCTGGTCCGGCGTCCGGCTGTAGAGCCTGCCGTCCGAAGACCCGATGACCGGCGGGACGTCCGGGTTCGCGCCGGCAGCCAGATATACCGGTCGGACCGGCAGGAAACCTGTCGTCGGCTGGACACGCGAGCCGTCGATGGCGATCTGGTAGGGCTGCGGATCGCTCCCCTCGTCCCGCGCCAGCACGATAACCGTGGCCGGGGTGTACCACGCCACCGCCGACAGACTGACAAGGGGGAAGTCTGTATCGGCGATATCCTGCACGTTGGTCAACGAGACCTCGGTCCGCGTTGTCGCGCTCCGGCGAACCGAGGCGATGACCAACCTGGAGTCGACGCCCGTTCCAATGATGACCGCGGCACGCATCCCGTCCCGGGAGATCGCAAGTGCCCGCACGTCCTGGCCGGTTATCCCGGGTGCGTTGACGACCAGCTTCTTGACCCGCGACCCCACTCGGGAGGCGACGAGCACCCGCGCTCCGCCTGGCTCCCTGTCAACCAGCCAGAGCAGGTTGTGCACGTCCCAGGACGGCTTGAGCAGGTCGTGTCCCCCAGTCAGCCAGGGAGCATTGGCGACCGCGTCCTGGCCGTTGACGATGTCGCCGACGACGACGGATCGCCCGTGTTCCGTGACGAGCGCGCCGAGCGACCCACTCGGGTTGACCGCGGCGGAGCGCGCCCGGGCCTTCACCGACCCGAGGTTCCCCGCAACGGCGAACGCCCCGTCGGAAGACACCGACACCAGGCGGCCGGCGGACGAGAGCGCGTAAAGGGTCTGAGTCGCCGCAAAGACTGTTGGGTCGTAGCCCTGGAACGCGTCCACCGAGAAGCTCTCGCCGAGCCCGGGGACTGCCAGCACACTCCCAGCAGCGGTCATCTGCACGTGGTTGACGCCGAGCCGCTCCTGTCGAAGGGTCCAGGCGAGCTCGGCGGCCAGGTACCGGAGCCGCGCCGGAGGCGTCGACAAGACTTGGCCGGTCAGCGGCACTTCCGCCAGACCGCCCTCCGAGACGGTGACCGGCCCGGTGAGACCGGTCCCTTCCGGCACATCCCCATGGACGACGCCGCCCATTGCGGCGGTTGGTCCGAGGAGCAGGTTGTGCACCAGCGCGTTCGACGTCTCGCCGGCGTTCCCGAGCAGCAGGTAGACCACGTCAGGGGTGAGCAGCGTGTGGGACGGGTCGAAGAAGTAGAGGGAGTACTGGTGGTAGTAGCGAGCAAAGAAGTCCGTGTCGATCAGCATGCCTGGGGGCGGGTTGCTGATGCGCCACTGCCCGTTGACCTTTCGGAGCTGGAGGGCGACGTCCAGCGCATCGGCCGACGAGCTCGCCGAGGCCCAGGACCCACGATCGTCCAGGAGGCCGAGCACCCGGGCCCTGAGCGTGACCGTCCCGGCGGGACCTTCAGTCACGCCTGGGTTCTCGTAGACGCGCAGCTGCTGACCCGGCACCCAGCTGCGCGCCGCTTCAGGGGTGAAGAACCTGCGTACGAGGTTCGGCGCCGGTGGGAAGGCGAGCATGGCCTGGACGTAGTGGTCCACGATCTCCGTCTTGTCGGCGCCTGGCCGCGGACCGGGTGGATGGTTGAGGACCAGCGACGAGGACCGGTCCACTCCGATCCCGCGTCCTCGTTGCACCGGGGAGCTGTCCGACAAGTTGACGCACCCCGCCAGCAGGACGCCCAGCACGAGTGCAACCGCCAGCCGACAGGTGCCTCCCCGAGCCGGGCTCATCGCGGTCCGAGCCCGGAGTCGGAGTCCAGCCGCGCGTATGGGGCACCGACCGGGGCCGGCTCGTCCTCGACGACCGAGAGAGGTCGCGGGGTGATCCTCGTGCCCGGAACGCGCGGAAGCACCAGCCGGAAGGCCGACCCGCGGCCGGGTCGGCCCCAGGCGTCCAGCACACCGCCGTGCAGCCTGGTGTCCTCCACGGCGATCGAGAGCCCGAGGCCGGTCCCGCCGCGGGTGCGGGTCCGCGCCGGGTCGGCCCGCCAGAACCGGTTGAAGACGAGGGTCTCCTCGCCGGGCTTCAGACCGACACCGTGGTCACGGACGGCGATCGAGACCGAGTCGGCGTCAGCCTCGACGGTGATCTCGACGTCGGTCCCCTCGCCGTACTGCAGCGCGTTGACGACGAGGTTGCGCAAGATCCGCTCCACCCGCCGCGCATCCGCCTGCACGATCGCGGGCTCGGACGGAAGCGACACCACGAGCTCCGAGCCTCTGCTGCGGGCGATGGCGGCGTTGGCGTCGACCACGTGCTGGACGCTCGCGCGCAGGTCGAGGTCACTGAGCTCGAGAGCGGCAGCACCGGCGTCGAACCGGCTGATCTCGAGAAGATCGGTGAGCAGGCCCTCGAACCTGTCCAGCTCGGCCTGCAACAGCTCCGCCGAGCGGGCCGTTGGCGCGTCGAAGTCCGCACGCCGCTCGAAGAGCAGGTCCGACGCCATCCGCACGGTGGTCAACGGGGTGCGGAGCTCGTGGCTCACGTCAGCGACGAACCGGCGCTGCACCCGCGACAGCTCTTCGAGCTGTCGGATCTGTCGTTGCAGGCCGTTCGCCATGTGGTTGAAGGACTGTCCGAGCCTGGCTATGTCGTCCTCGCCCCGGACGTGCATCCGCTCCTCCAGGCGCCCGGCCGCGAGCCGCTCGGCAATCCGCCGCGCCAGCCGGACCGGTGTCACGACCTGTCGGGTTACCAGCCAGGCGATCGTGCTGAGCAGCACCACGAGGATCGCGCCCGCTCCGAGGAGTCCTCGCTCGACCACCGCCAGCGTCTGCTGCTGCTCGGCGAGGGGGAAGACGTAGAGCAGCGCATAGCTGATGGCCTGGCTGGTAACGGTGACCTGAGACCCGACGACAAGCGCTGCGTGCGAGCTGTCGCCAGGGGTCCGGTGCAGCGCTGTGTACGCCCAGTAGCTGCCCGGGGCGGTCTGGATTCGCGTTACCAGCTCGGCCGGCACGGAGTTCGCCACGTCGAGCTGGCTGGACAGCCGCGCCGCCCAGGTGTCGGGCTGGCTGGGCAAGACGTCGGCAAGGGGTCCCAGCACGATCACGGTGTAGTCGCCGCTCGCGTCGTCGTGCGGCGCGAGGGCGTCGATGAGCTGGTTGAGTGGCGCCCCGGAGTCGGACCCCGCGACGACGTCCGCGGAGTCCAGCCTCGACTGGGCGATGGCGAAGCCGGCTGCGGCCTGCGTCAGGGCTGACTGACGCTTGCTGTCGAGCAGACCATGCGTCACCTGGCTCAGCAGCACCCATCCGGCCAGGAACGCCAGCACGGTCGACAGGCTGAGCACGCCGATCACGACCCGCGCCTGGATCGAGCGGCGCCACCACCGCATGAGGGCGCGCACCGGCGACGCAACGAGGCGGGCGGCAGCCGCCAGGCCATGACCCAGTCGCACCGCCGCGTTGCGCGGCGCGGCGCGAGAGGTCTGTTGGGTCACCCGCTCGGCCGCTTCCATCGGCTAGCCGCCTGCTGTCCCGCCGGCCTTGTAGCCGACGCCACGGACCGTCAGCACGATCGTCGGGCTCTCCGGGTCACGCTCGACCTTGGAACGCAGTCGCTGGACGTGCACGTTCACAAGGCGTGTGTCTGCGGCATGACGGTAACCCCAGACCTGCTCGAGCAGAACCTCTCGGGTGAACACCTGCCACGGCTTGCGGGCCAGACAGACGAGCAGGTCGAACTCCAGCGGCGTGAGCGAAAGCGACTCCGATCCCCGCTTGACGGTGTGACCGGCGACGTCGATGGTGAGCTCGCCGATCTCGAGCGTCTCCGGCGCCTCGTCCTCGTAGGTGCGCAGGCGGGCCCGCAGCCGGGCGATGAGCTCCTTGGGCTTGAACGGCTTGACGACGTAATCATCGGCACCTGACTCGAGTCCGACGACGATGTCGATCGTGTCGCTCTTCGCGGTGAGCATGATGATCGGCGTGCCCGACTCGCCACGAATCTGGCGGCACACGTCGACGCCGTCCTTGCCCGGCAGCATCAGGTCAAGCAGTACGAGGTCGGGTTTGAACTCCCGAACCATCGCCATGGCCTGGTCACCGGTAGGGCACACGCGGGGCTCGAAACCCTCACTTCGCAACACGATCGTGAGCATCTCCGAGAGTGACGAGTCGTCGTCCACGACCAGCACGCGGCCCTTGTGCGGCCTGATCGCGTCCACTCGGGTCGCTCCCTCTCTGGTCGGTCGGTGCCCGCGGCTCGGTCAGTAGCGGTAGTGATCGGACTTGTAGGGGCCCCCGACCGGCACGCCGAGGTACGACGCCTGCTCCGCGGTCAGCTCTGTCAGGGAGACGCCCAACGCGGACAGATGCAGGCGAGCCACCTCCTCGTCGAGGTGCTTCGGCAACGTGTAGACCCCGGTGGGGTAGCGCTCCGGTGAGCCGAAGAGCTCGATCTGCGCCAGCACCTGGTTGGTGAACGAGTTGGACATCACGAACGAGGGGTGCCCGGTGGCGTTCCCCAGGTTGAGCAGCCTGCCCTCGCTCAGCACGATGATCGTGTGGCCGTCCTCGAAGGTCCACACGTCGACCTGCGGCTTGACGGTCGAGCGAGAGATGCCGGGGACGGCCGCGAGGCCGGCCATGTCGATCTCGTTGTCGAAATGGCCGATGTTGCCGACGATCGCCTGGTGCCGGAGGCGGGACAAGTGGGCCGCGGTCAGCACGTGGAAGCATCCGGTCGCCGTGATGACGATGTCGGCCCGCTCGACCACCTCGTCTAAGGTTGCGACTTGGAATCCGTCCATCGCCGCCTGCAGCGCACAGATCGGGTCGATCTCGGTGATGACGACACGGGCGCCCTGGCCGCGGAGCGCTTCGGCGCAACCCTTCCCGACGTCGCCGTACCCGCACACGACGGCGACCTTGCCGCCGATGAGCACATCGGTTGCCCGATTGATGCCGTCGATGAGCGAGTGGCGGCAGCCGTACTTGTTGTCGAACTTGGACTTGGTCACCGAGTCGTTGACGTTGATCGCCGGGAACAGCAGCGCGCCGTCGCGCGCGCGCTCGTAGAGCCGGTGCACACCGGTAGTGGTCTCCTCGGTGACGCCGACGATGGCGTTGGCGATCGCGGTCCACTTCGTGGATTCCTCGGTCAGCGTGCGGGTGAGGACTTTCAAGATTTCGGCGAGCTCCTCGTTTCCGGCCGACTCCGGCGCCGGCACCGCGCCCTCCTTCTCGTACTCGACACCCAAGTGCACGAGAAGCGTGGCATCGCCCCCGTCATCGAGGATCATGTTCGGGCCGGCACCACCGGGCCAGGTGAGGATCTGCTCGGTGCACCACCAGTACTCAGCAAGCGACTCGCCCTTCCAGGCGAAGACCGGCACGCCCGCCGGCTTGTCGACCGTGCCGTCCTTGCCAACGACGGCTGCGGCGGCGGCATGGTCCTGCGTGGAGAAGATGTTGCAGCTGGCCCAGCGCACGTCGGCCCCGAGTGCGGTGAGTGTCTCGATGAGCACCGCGGTCTGTACCGTCATGTGCAGGGACCCGGCGATGCGCGCACCGTCCAGCGGACGGGAGCCGCCGAAACGCTCCCGCATCGCCATCAGGCCGGGCATCTCGTGCTCGGCGAGGGTGATCTCGGCGCGGCCGAACTCGGCCAGCGACAGGTCGGCGACCTTGTAGTCCATGTGGTTCCTCTGCGACTCGGCGGTGCTCGCGATGTTGGTACAGCCAGGATAGTTGGCGAAGGCGGCGAACTGCGCCGACGTCCTGCCGGCGGCCCGGCGGTGTACTGGTCAGGCGTCTGCGCTGTGCTGGTCAGGCGTCTGCGCGGCGCAGGTCCGGCTCGATGAAGACGTACGTCGCGTCGGGAACCGCCTCGCGGATGCGTAGCTCCGCCGAGTTGATCGCGTCCGCGACGTCAGCGGCGCCGTCGGCTGGCGAGACTGCGATCTTGGCGGCGACGAGCAGAGTGCCAGGCCCGATCTGCATGGTGCGAAGGTTGATGATCGCCAGCCCGGATCCGGCGGAACCCGTGATCGCCGCCTCAATTGCGTGCTGGTCTTCGAGTGCTGCCGCCTCGCCCAGGAGCAGGCTCTTCGTCTCGATGCCCAGCGCTATGGCCACGGCCACCAGGAGCAGGCCGATGCCCGTCGTACCGGCGACGTCGTAGTAGCCGTTACGCGTCAGCAGCGTGAGGCTGACGCCCGCCAGCGCAAGCACCAGGCCGAGCAGCGCGGCGACGTCCTCTAGCAGCACGACCGGGAGCTCCGGCGACTTCGCCCGTCTGACGAACTGAACCCAGCTGACGTCTCCCCTGGTCTTGTTGGACTCGGTGACCGCCGTGCGGAGGGAGAAGCTCTCCATGCCGATGGCGACGACAAGTACGACGACCGGCACCCACGACCAGCGACTCGTCAGCAGCTCGTTCGGGTGGTGCTCGTGCACCTCCTGGTACTTGTGGTATGCCTCGTAGAGGGCGAACAGACCACCGACGCTGAACAGCACGATCGAGACGAGGAACGCGTAGACGTAGCGCTCCCGGGCAAAGCCGAAGGGGTGCTCCCTGGTCGGCGCGCGCCGTGACCGCTTGCCACCGAGGAGCAGCAGACCCTGGTTCCCGCTGTCGGCGAACGAGTGGATCGCCTCGGCAAGGAGGGAGGCCGAGCCGGTCAGAGCCCAGGCCAGCACCTTCGTCGCGGCGATGCCGAGGTTGGCACCGAGGGCGGCGATGACCGCCCGTGGGGACTCCTCCGTGCTCACCAGTCGCCACGGTCCGGGTCGGCCCGGTCGGCATCGCTGTCCAGACCGACGGCGAGGTAGCGGGCCGCGTATGCCCCGGTGCCGACCAGCGCGGCGTAGCGCGCGATCTCCGAGCCCTCGTCCGTGTGGACGGTTTCCACGCGCACCACACGAGCAGCCGCCTCGGCGGCGAGCCGCCCGTGCTCCACGCGAATCGTCGGCTCCTGGCTGCCGTCGTCGAGCACCAGCAGGCCCGGACGGGACGGCACCCGGTCGGCCTCCGAGAACGGGTCGGCGAACAGGTCCCGGGGACGTGCTGCCGCGATGACCGGTAGCAGGTGCCCCTCGTCGGCGGCCAGGGCGGCGCGCCCGGTGCTGCGGCGGATCGTCTCCGCCACCCTTCTCGCCGCCCGGGCTGCCAGCACCGAGCCTCCCCACACGAGCGGCAGCAGGTCGGCGAAGGCGATGGCGAGGTCCTTCGCCGGGTTGACCGCGATGTCGCGATCCGGCGAACAGGCAACTGCCACGTCGTCGAGCATCCGGGCCACCTCCTCGGGGTCGACCTCGGGACCCACGGTGAGCCGGTTGAGGGCGACCAGCATGACGACGGCCGCGGCGAGGGAGTCACCGGTCACCGTCGGGAGCACCGAGCTGTGCCGCCTCATGGCGAACTCTGCCAGCGCGGACTTCGGCGGACAGGCGGTCAGCAGCGAGCAGCCCCGGTGGACCGCATCGCGCACCGCCGAGGCGCTGTGCATGTCAGTGCCGCCCGGGCTGAGCACCACTACCAGGTCGAGGGCCCCGGCCCATCCCGGTAGCCCCGGACCTGGCCAGGCGACGAAGGGGACCGGACACCAGGGCTCGAGAACCGCGCGCAGCAGCCTGGCCTCGATCCCGGCGGCCACGACAGCCCGCGGCGGCGGCTCGTCACCGAGGGCGTCAAGGGTCGCGGCCGCGTTCCCGGTATCGATCCGGACGCGTGCTCCGGACTCGGCAAGGTGCCGCAACGTTGCGTCGTACGAAGCCAGCACCTCAGGGTCTTCGAGGCGGCCGTCGTCGAAGTCGTCGGCCACCACTCAGCCGTCGTCGTCGGTCGAGGCGGCCGGCGAATCCACCGAGGAACGCTCTGGGCGGCGTGCCTCGTCGACGAGCATGATCGGGATGTTGTCGCGCACCGGGTAGATGAGCCCGCAGGAGTTGCACACCAGCTCGTCGTGGTCCTGGTCGACGGTCAGCGAGCCCTTGCAATCGGGGCACACGAGGATCTCGAGCAGGACAGGGTCGAGGTTCACTTCTCACTCCTCATCGGGCAGTGCCCTCATCACGGTCAGCGCTGAGTCTCGCACGTTCACCATCGTGGCGTCATCGACCGCCTCGACGTTGAGCCTCAGCACCGGCTCGGTGTTCGACGCCCGCGCATTGAGCCACCAGTGTTCGGCGATCACCGACAGCCCGTCGACTCGGTCCAGCTCCACGTCTGGGCGGCCGGCGAAGCTCGCCTCCACGCGTTCCAGCGCCGCGACAGGATCGGCAACCTCGGAGTTGATCTCCCCCGACGCGGCATACCGCTCGAAGCCGGCTGTCATGCCGGACATCGGCAGGTCGTCCTCGGCGAGCGCCGACATCAGGTGCAGCGCGGCGAGCATGCCCGAGTCCGCGTACCAGAAGTCCTGGAAGTAGTAGTGCCCCGAGTGCTCGCCCCCGAAGACCGCCCCGACCTCGGCCATCGTCGCCTTGACCAAGGAGTGGCCGACCGGGGTGCGGACCGGTATGCCGCCGTGCTCACGGATGGTCTCCGGCACCATCCGGCTCGTGATGACGTTGTGGACGATGGAGGCGCCGGGGTGCCTGGCCAGCTCGCGCACGGCGATCAGTGCGGTGACGGTAGAGGCAGAGATGGGACGACCGGTCTCGTCGACCGCGAAACACCGGTCGGCGTCGCCGTCGAAGGCCAGACCGAGGTCGGCGCGCTCCCGCACCACGGCTGCCGAGAGGTCGCGCAGGTTAGCCGGCTCGAGAGGGTTGGCCTCGTGGTTGGGGAAGCTGCCGTCCAGGTCGAGGTACAACCCGATCAGCTCGACGTCGAGACGCGCGAACACCGCCGGCACGGTGCGCCCGGCCATGCCGTTCGCGGCATCGACCACCACCCTGAGCCGACGTCCGCGAACCGGCGCCAGCTCGAGGAGATGGCTGACGTACGACGTCAGCATGTCGGTCTCCCGCAGCCGACCGCGGCGCGTCTCGTCAGTGGTGCGGGCGACCTCGCCGGCCAGCACCATGTCCCGGATCTCGTCGAGTCCGGTGCCGGCGGACAGCGCCACAGCACCCGCGAAGCACAGCTTCAGGCCGTTGTAGGCAGCCGGGTTGTGGGACGCCGTGACCATCGCGGCAGGGGCGGCGAGGCTGCCCGAGGCGAAGTAGAGCTCGTCGGTCGCGGCCAGGCCGATGAGCGTGACGTCGCGCCCGGCGTCCCGCACGCCGTCGGCAAAGGCTCGCGCCAGGC
>JBBQKY010000025.1:0-20268 GCA_038327385.1 Propionibacteriales bacterium | reverse complement strand
GTGGACAACGTGTCGTTCACGATCGAGCCCGGCGCCGCGGTCTCGCTGGTCGGTGCCAGCGGCAGCGGCAAGAGCACGATCGCCAAGATGATCACCGGTCTCGAGCGACCGACGTCCGGCTCGGTCAGGTTCGGCGACGTCGAGGTGGGCAAGCTGCGCGGCGGCGCGTTACGCGACTACCACCACCGCGTGCAGATGGTCTTCCAGGACCCGTACGGCGCACTGAACCCGCTGCACACCGTGGAGTACACGCTGACCCGGCCTTGCCAGAACTTCCTCGGCATGGCGGCTCGCGCGGCGAAGGAGCGCGTCGACGAGCTCCTCGAGACGGTCGGGCTGACCCCGCCGGAGCAGTTCGCCCCCAAGCTGCCGCACCAGCTCTCCGGTGGCCAGCGCCAGCGCGTGGTGATCGCCCGGGCACTGGCGTGCGGGCCTGGTCTGATCGTCGCGGACGAGCCGGTCTCGATGCTCGACGTCTCGCTCCGCGCCGGCGTGCTGAAGCTGCTCGCGACGCTGCGCGAGGAGCACGGCTTGTCGCTGCTCTACATCACCCATGACCTGCTCAGCGCCCGCGTTGTCACCGACCAGATCCTCGTGCTCCACCACGGGCGGATCGTCGAGCGCGGCGTCACCAAGGAGGTGTTGCAGCACCCGAAGGACGACTACACGATTCAGCTCCTCGACGCGATCGCCAACCCCTACGCGGCCGCGTCAGCGGCTGACGCTGCGGCCCCCGAAGACGGCCGGCGCGCGCTGGAGCCCTGACCACCCGAACCCTGCACTTATATCGACCAACTGGAGGAACCATGCGAGTTCACCGCCCTATCCGTGCCGTGATGGGGGCCGCCGTCAGCGGACTCGTCGCGGCCGCCCTGGTCGCCGTACCGGTCGCAAGCGCCCAACCGACAATCCCGCAACCGACTGGTGCCACGACCGTGGGCAGCAGCGTGCCCTCGCCGGATTCCGCGCTGACGTCGCACCAGCGCGCCGTTCTCTACAAGGTCGCGCAGGACACCTGGGCGTTCTATCGCGACGATGTGGACCCCAACACGCATCTGCCGCTCGACAACCTTGGCCCCGGTGACGTGCGCGGCACGTACACCTCGGCGGCCAATATCGGTGTCTACCTCTGGGCTGTGGTCGCAGCCGGTGACCTGCACCTGATCGGCCGGACTGCCGAGCGGACGATGATCGAGGCGACGCTGACCGAGGTGCAGAAGATGAAGCGCACCTACGGGTTCCTCTACCAGTGGTACGACACGAAGAGCGGCGCGGCGATCCGTAACCCCGGCGACATCAAGTGCCGACAAGAGACGACGCCGACCCAGGACAACTGCTGGTTCCTCTCGGCGGTCGACAACGGGTGGTACGCGTCGGGTCTGGCCGTGGTGCGACAGGCACTTCCGGCGCTGAGCGGCCTGGCGACGAGCCTGCTGCGGGACATGGACTTCTCGATCTTCTACGACAACCGGGCGCAGAAGCCGGGCTGCAACACGAACCCGGACCTGCCGGACAACCCGCCCACCGGCCAGATGTACGGCGGCTATTACGTGCAGCAGGGGCCGGCGGGCTACCACAACGGCGCGCTGTACAGCGACCCCCGGATCGCGATGTACATGGGCATGGGCCTGCACCAGATGCCGGGCGACGTGTGGTGGCGGACGTGGCGGACGCTGCCGCCGAAGCAGTGCGACACCGACCCGGACTTCTCGTGGCAGGGCCAGTGGCCGCCGCAGGGGCACTGGACGACGATCGTGGACCCGCAGTCGCACAATGCGTTCAACGTGTGGGAGGGCCACTACACCTACCCGGGCACCGATCTGAAGTACATCCCGACGTTCGGCGGCGGCATGTTCGAGGGTCTGATGGCCTCTGACGTGGTGCCGGAGACGAAGTGGGGTCCGAAGGGCTTCGGGCTCGCCGACGCGCGGACGGTCCAGGTGCAGATCAAGTACGCGACCCACCGGCTGCACTTGCCGGTGTGGGGGATGTCGCCGTCGAGTACCCCCGATGACTCGGGTGGCTACGCGACGTACGGCGTGGAGGGACAGGCCTTCCCGGTGGGGAACCAGCTGTCCATCTGCACCGGGTGTGCATCGGAGTCCACGGTGACACCGCACGCGTCGTTCCTGGCGCTGCTGACCAACCCGCAGGCGGCGTACGCGAACATCCAGAAGCTGCGCCAGCTGTACCCGGACGTCTACACGAGTGACGGTGGCTTCTACGACGCGGTCAACCCGTCGACCGGATCCGTCGGGCATCGTCGCCTGGTTCTGGACCAGTCGATGATCATGGCCTCGCTGGACAACGCCTTGAACGAGCACGCCCTGCAGCACTACTTCGCCATGGACCCGACCTCTTGGGCCGCACACACCTACCTCAGCATGGAGAAGATGTCACTGAACTGAGCTGCGATGTACAGCCTCAGCTTCTGGACCGGCGCTCATCCCATCCCGTCTTGGGCGACCACCTTGCGCAGTCGCGAGAAGTGGCCCATGTCGACCGAGTGTCCGGTCCAGGAGGCGGGGACGACGACCGGTTCCCGATCATGCGGATGCCCTGCCTCGCAGGCGCTGATGAGAGAGGCCATCAGCTCTCCCACGAATGGCGCCTGCTTGAAGCCGTGCCCGCTCGTGCCGATCGCGACGTAATAGCCGTCGAGGTTGGTCCGGTCGTAGATCGGGATCCAGTCCGCTGTGACGTCGTAGACACCGACGATTCCACGGGATCGCCCCGGCACTCCGATCCCCGGCAGGCGCCTGGCGGCCCGAAGCGACTGCACATTCCACGTCGACTGGGTGACAGAGACCCGGGCATCCGCTGGACTGTCCAGCCAGATCAGTGGGTCGCAGGGTGGCTCCATGCCCCCAACGAGGAGGGTGTCGCCCATCTCTGGGCGGAAGTACGTCCCCAGGTCAGCATCCGTGACGCACACGCCGCCTGCTCCCAACCGGAAATCTTTCGGCGCCGGCAGGGTGATCACCTCCTGTTGGAGGGGACGCGTGGACGTTGAGAAGTCGCCGAGCACACCAGCGAGCTCGTTGAGTGACGCGGACCAGGGCCCACTCGCGTTGACGACGATCGGCGCCTCGAGCAGCTCGCCCGAGGACAGCCGTACACCGGCGACTCGATTGCGCTCGCGGACCACCTCGACGACGACGCTCCTGAAACGGAAGCCGGCGCCGTGTGCCTCGGCAGCATAAGCGAGGTTGTGGGCGGCCAGCTGCGGATCGTTGACGAAGCCACACTCCGGCATCCAGTAGGCGACGACGTCGCCGCGCGGATCGGCCCAGAAACGGTCGTCCGCGGGCAGCGATGGGGGCCCGAGCCGGCCGGGGTCGATGGCGGGGAATCGCTCGCGGACCTGATCACCGTCGAGCTTCTCGACGGTGATCCCAAGGGCTTGCATGTGCGTGCGGGGATCGGTCAGGTCGAGGAGTTCCCCGGAGAGAAGCAGGAGGCCGGTGTTGACGAAGGTCGCGGTGCCGAGAGGATCGACTTCGCCCAGATACTCTGCCCAGCGTGCCCAGCGAGCACCGCTCTCCCACGCGAGCACCGCTTCGTCGCGGTGGCGGTAGTGGTAGCGAACCACCGCGGACGACTCTCCGGTGGAGCCATGCCCGGGCGCCGCATCCCTGTCGAGGACCATGACGACGTATCCCGCCCTCGTGAGTTCCAGCGCGACGCTGGCGCCGATGACGCCGGCTCCCACCACGATCGCATCCAGACTCGGGACCACGATGTTGCCCTTCGCTCCGCACCAACCAAGAAAGAAAGCTGATTGACAGCAACAATATTAAGCGTCACTGTAGCAATGTGAGTGCCACTGTAAACCCACCCGCCGGCGAATCGCGGGCGATGGCGTGAGCAGTCTCGACTCCGATACCCGGCGTGAGCTCGGAAAGCTGCTGCGCGAGATGCGCAAGCGGGAGGGCATGACGCTGGAGGCGTTGAGCAGCCGGGTCGGCATCAGTCATTCGGCCCTCAGCCAGTTCGAGACCGGCAAGACCGAGCCGACCCTGGGCACCCTGTGGAAGCTGGGCCAGGCATTGAACGCCTCGCTGTTCGACTTCTTCGCCAACCAGCGAGCCGAGTCGGTCAACATCACCCGGGAGCGCGAGCGGACGGTTGTCACCTACGAGCGCTTCCGGTACGAAGCTGTCGCGCGCAGCGGCCGACGCAAGCTCGACCTCTACTTCCTTCACCTGCAGCCCGGCGACGGACCGGTTCGCGAACCGGTCGCACATGCCGGCGAGGAGTGCGGTGTCGTGCTGCACGGCGCGATGGACGTCTACGTCGGCGACGAGACGCATCACCTGCAAACCGGCGACGGTATCTGGTTCGTCAGCGGCCAGCCGCACACCTTTGCCGCCAGAGGGGACGAGGAGTGCGTCAGCGTCTGGGCCGACACCGTGCCGGATCACGCCCCAGAACGCCAGCTGATCGAGTCGTTGTTCACGGCGAGTCTCCAGCCGGCTGACGCAGACGGCCAGCGTGCGCGATGACGGCCGCCAGGGTCGACCCCGCGCTCGTGTCGCTGGCACGCGACGTGGACATCGACCACGGCTACCTTCGCCACGTCGTGCACCGCCTGACGAGCATCGGATCGAGTCCGCTCGGCTTCCGAAACACCGGCACCGAGGAGGACGCCGCCGTCGCCCGCTTCGTCGCGGAGGAGATGACGGCGATGGGTCTGGCAGCGGTCGCGGTCGAGGACGTGGACGTCGACGCGTGGCGCTTCCGGTCCGCGAAACTCGTCGCCGGCAGGGTCGGGCCGGGGGACGAGGCTGCGATGACACTCGATGCCTGCAGCTTCGGCGGGGTCCCGGGCACGCCGCCAGGAGGCATCAGCGGTCGACTCGTCGACGTGCGCGACGCCCGCCGCCGGCGGCTCGACGCTGTCGACCTGACGGGTGCGATCGCCCTCGTCGATTGGCGCAGCTCCGGCGTCGCACCAGCCGCGATCGTTATCGAGCTAGCTGCCAGAGGTGTCGTGGGCATGGTACTCAACTGCCCGGCTGACGGTCCGTGGTACCAGTCGGCGGGTGCGCTGGGAGCGTTCGACGGCCACTGGCCGGCTAGTGCGCCACCGATGATCTTCATCCGCAAGGAGGATGCCAGCAGCGTTCGAGCGCTCCTCGCGACGGGATCGAACGCTGTGACGATGACCTTGGACGCCCAGCTCACCACCAATGCCGCCGGCCACAACGTGGTCGGCTACTGGGTCGGCCAGCAGTCCGGACCGATTGTCGTCGGAGCGCACCACGACGCATGGTTTCGTGGCGCGTTCGACAACACCAGCGGGGTCGCCGCCATGCTGGCGGTCGCGAAGGCACTCATCGGATCCGGTTACCGCCCACGTCACACGATCTGCTTCAGTTCCCGCACCGCCGAGGAGTACGGCATCTCCGACAGTTCCTTTGACTGGTGCATCGGCGCCTGGCGTCAAGTTCAGGACAGCCACCCCGACTGGCCGACCGCCGCGCCTTTCCATCTCTGCCTGGAAGCAAGCGGTCACCGTGAGCTGCGCACTGTCGTCGAGGCGCCCGTGGAGCTGGCCGCCTGGGCAAGGCGAGTCTGCCGGATCGCGGAGCGGGAGGGTTGGACCCCCACCGGCTGGCGGGTGGCCGCGCCGGTCGCAGGAACCGAGCAGTGGCCGTTCCTCGTCTCGGGAATCCCCGGCGTGGCCGCCTATGCGTGGGAGAAGTCGTTCGGCAAGTCCGACTACCACACCCAGTTCGACACCGCTGACCTGCTCGACTTCAGCTACCTGGCCTTGCAGGCAAGGCTCTACTCGCTGCTGCTGCTTGAAGCGGACCGTGACCCGGACTCGATCATCGATCATGGCGCCAGGGCTCGCGAGCTGACCGGAATCGCTGCCGTTACCGGGCATGCCGGCCTCGCCGCGGCAGCCGAACGGCGTGCCGGGGCCAAGGGCCGCTATCAGTTCACCTCCGTGGGACGTGGACTTTTCGCACTAGACGCTCATAGTCGCGTCGGATATCCCCACGATCAGGCTCGGTCCGACATCGCCGCGATCGACACCGCGCTCGCCGCGCTCGACTCCAGCGACCACCGCGCCGCCCTCCGCCACCTCCGGCGGGTCGGCAGCCATGTGCTCTTCCCTTACCTGTCCGAAGAGACGTTCCGGAAGCACAACCAGCGGTCCCACCCGAATCAGGTAGCGCGCTCCTGGGCCAGTGCCAGTCATCTCACCCAAAGCCCGCATCTGTGGCGCGAGCTCGCCTCACTCAGTGGGGAGAAGGGTGCTCGCGCCCACGGCCCGTGGCTCCGTACGTCGCTCCTGCGGGCGCGCAACAAGGCCGACCACCAGCTCACCAACCGCCTCGCCGCCATGGCGCGGGCGGCAGAACCCACCCCCGTTCGGAAAGGTCAAGGCACCCCGTGAAAGGAACCACAACGACGTTGGCGGCCGGTACGACCGTGATGCTCGCCGTCGCCGCCGCAGGCTGCTCGTCCAGCAGCCCCAACCCTCAGCCGGGGACGCCAGCTCCCGCATCGAACAGCTCCGCGGGCTTCCAGGCGCAGCACCGAGGCGGCACACTCACCATGATCTGGTCCAGCGCTGGAAGCTCGATCGACACTGCCGTGGACTACGACCCGAACTGGTTCGTCCTTCGGATGACCAGCGACGGCCTGATGGCGTGGAAGCAGGTAGGGGGAACAGCCGGCAACGACCTCGTTCCCGACCTCGCCACCACCATCCCCACGCCGACGGATGGCGGAAAGACGTACACCTTCACGCTCCGTAAGGGGATCAAGTACTCGACCGGCGCGCCCGTGAAGGCGAGCGACTTCACCTACACGCTGACAAGGGAGTACAAGATCCCGGGCCCTGGAGTCGGCATGTACTCGTCGATCGTGGGCGCCGATGCCTGCATCGCCAAGCCGGCGAGCTGCGATCTGTCGAAGGGCGTCGTCGCCGACGACTCGGCAGGGACTGTGACCTTCCACCTGACTCAGCCGGACGCCGACTTCCTGCAGAAGCTCGCCCTCCCATTCGCCTACGTGGTTCCCGCCGGCACCCCGAACACCGATACCGGAACCACGCCGCTGCCGGCCACCGGCCCGTACATGATCGAGAGCTACTCACCGAACAACTCCATGGTTCTCACCCGGAACCCGTCGTTCAAGCAGTGGTCGGCGGATGCCCAGCCACAGGGGTACCCGGACTCCATCGTCATGAAGATCGGTGTCGCCGACGAGGATGCGGTGACGCAAGTCGAGAACGGCCAGGCCGATTGGGTCTACGACCCTCCGCCCGCGGACCGGCTCGACGAGCTGGCCACCAAGTACGCCGACCAGATCCACATCAACACGACGCCCATCACGTACTTCATGGCGATGAACACCCGAGCCGCCCCCTTCAACAATCCTGACGTTCGCCGCGCACTGAACTTCGCCACCGACCGTAACGCGGTCATCCAGCTCTTTGGCGGCCCGCGGTTGGCACAGCCGAGTTGCCAGATCCTGCCACCGAACTTCCCTGGTCATCAGGACTACTGCCCGTACACGGCCAATCCTGGCGCGAAGTGGACAGCTCCCGACATGGCGAAGGCGCAACAGCTTGTCGACAGCTCGGGCACCAAGGGTCAGAAGGTCGTCGTCGTGGGCACCACGGACAGCACTTCGAAGTCGATCGATCTGTACTACGTGTCGCTGCTCAAGCAACTCGGGTACGACGCGAGCCTCAAGACGCTGAACGGCTCGGTCGAGTACTCCTACGTGCAGGACTCCCGCAACAAGGCCCAGATCAGCTACTCCTACTGGGCTCCGGACTACACGGCACCGTCCAACTACCTGTCGGTCAGCGTCGGCTGTGGCGGTTTCCACCCGGCCAGCACGGCGAGCCCGAACCTGTCTGAGTTCTGCGACCCGAAGATTCAGGCCATGACAGCGACTGCGGAGGCAACCCAACAGACGGACCCGCAAGCAGCCGAAGCGTTGTGGGCCAAGGTCGACAAGGCTGTCACCGATGCCGCACCTCAGGTCAGCCTCTTCGTCGCGAACCGCCTCGACTTCGTGTCGGCTCGCGTCGGGAACTACCAGTACAGCCCGGCGGTGACCGCGAACTTCCTCATCGACCAAGCCTGGGTCAAGTGACAGCTGGGATCGAAACCACCAGTGGGCCGGCCTTGCCCGTCGTCACGACGGGAGACGCCGCGCCCGGGCAGGCACCGTGGCGGTTGGCTCTCGCGCGGTTCCGGCGAAACCGTGCGGCTCTTGTTGCCCTTGCCCTGTTCGCGTTCATTGTGTTCGCGTGTGTCTTGGCTCCGCAGTACGCCACGCACATCGCCCACACCGACCCGTTCCAGTCAAACCTCACGGGGACGACGATCGTGCATGGCAAACGTGTGCCGGTGATTAGCCCGAACGCGTCGGGGCTGGGGTCGAGTCCGATCGGCCCGACGTGGTCAGGGCGGTACTTCCTGGGCGCTGACACACAGGGACGCGACGTCGCGGCGCGCCTGTTGTACGCCGGGAGAACGTCGCTGACGGTCGGCATCGGCGCCACGCTGATCACGGCCGTCGTCGCCACCGTGGTCGCTCTCGTCGCGGGCTACTTCGGTGGTCGCCTCGACTGGATCATCTCGCGACTCCTCGACCTGCTCTGGGCATTCCCGGTCTACCTGCTGGCGATCTCGTTGTCCACGGTGCTTCTTCTGCAGGGACTCCGGATCGGCCCACTGAACGTCGACCCGACCAGCCTGTGGTTGCCGACTCTGATCATCGCCGTGATCTACGTTCCGTACCTCGCTCGTCCGATCCGAGGCGACGCCTTGTCCCTGCGCAAGCGCGAGTTCGTCGAGAGCGCGGTCGGACAGGGTGCCCCGACTTGGCGGATCATCCTCGGGGAGCTGCTTCCGAACGTCATGCCCACCGTCATCGTCTTCATGCCCCTGATGATCGTCACCGACATCCTGACTGAGTCGTCCCTGTCGTACCTCTCGATCGGCGTGCAGGCCCCGAACGCGAGCTGGGGGACGATGATCACAGACGGCCAGGCGCAGCTCTACACCCGGCCGTGGGTCTCCATCGGGCCGGGCCTCATCCTGGTCGCGACGATCATCTTGTTGACAGTGGTCGCGGACGGAGTCCGAGACGCAGTCGACCCACGCGGACTGCTCCCTCGTCGCCGCCGGGAACGGCGTCGCCCGGGATCGCGCCGATGATCCGCTTCATCCTGCACCGCACGGCGTCCACCATCGGGGTGCTGTTCGCGCTCAGTGTCTTGGTGTTCCTCATCTTCTTCGCTATCCCAGGCGTCGACCCCGCCAGGCAGCTCGCCGGTCGGAACCCGACGCCGGCAACGCTGGCCGCGGTCCGCAGGACGTTCGGGCTCGATCAGCCCCTGCCGACGCAGTACTGGACCTTGATGAACCACCTGCTCATCCACCGCGACCTGCAGTCCTACACGAACCGCGGCGTGAAGGTCATCCCCGAGCTCATCACCGCCACGCCGGTGACCCTGTCGCTGGTCCTCGGCGCCGCGGTGCTCTGGGTGGTGATGAGCCTCCTGATCGGTGTCATCTCGGCGGTTCAGCGCAACTCGATCTGGGACCGCGGACTGATGATCTTCTCCCTGGTCGCCGTGGCGGTGCCGGTGTTCTGGTTCGGTCAGGTGGCCAACCTGCTCACCCAGAGCCGCTGGCACGACTCTCCACTGTTCCAGTGGGTACCTCCACTGGGTTACACGCCGCTTACCTCGGATCCGGTGCTGTGGTTCAGACACCTGATCATCCCGTGGATCGTCTTGGCATCCCTCTATATCGGCCTGTATGCGCGAATCTTGAGATCCGCACTCATCGAGGCGTCAAACCAGGACTTCATCAGGACCGCGCGGTCCAAAGGCATCTCCGAACGGCGGGTCATCGTCCGGCACCTCGTGCGGACGTCGATGGGGACTTTCGTCAGCCTGTTCGCACTCGACTTCGGCGTGCTTGTCGGCGGTGGAGCGCTGTTGGCCGAGGTGGTCTTCGACCTGCCAGGCGTGGGTCGGCTGACCTACCAGTCGCTCAACGGACTTGACCTGCCGGTCATCATGGCCACCGTGCTCTACGGAGGCGCGTTCATCGTCATCATGAATGCCGCCGTCGATGTCCTGTACGCCCGACTCGACCCGCGGGTACGGAAGGCGTGACCATGCCGCGCACGCCGATCCTCACCGTCGAAAACCTTGGGGTCTCCATTCGTACCGAGGACGGCCTCCTCCGAGTGATCGACGACGTGTCGATGACGCTGGCGACGAACGAAGTGCTCTGTGTGGTGGGGGAGTCCGGCTCCGGCAAGAGCGTCACGATGCTTTCGGTGATGCGCCTGCTGGATGATCGAGTCACCGAGTACGACGGCCAGGTCATGTTCGAGGACGAGGACCTGCTGCGCCTGTCCCAACGTGACATGCAACGGGTCCGGGGCATCGGGATCGCGATGATCTTCCAGGATCCGATGACGGCTTTGAACCCGGTGTACCGGATCGGCTGGCAGATCGTCGAGCAGATCCAGGCGCACGGTCGGGTATCGGACAAGCAAGCGAACAGGCAGGTGCTCGAGCTCCTGCAGGCAGTTGGCATCTCCGATCCGGAACGACGCGTCCACGAGTACCCACACGAGCTCTCCGGCGGCATGCGGCAACGGGTGATGATCGCCCTGGCGCTGTCGTGCCGGCCCCGCATACTCATCGCCGATGAGCCGACAACGGCTCTGGACGTCACGATCCAAGCCCAGATCCTGCAGCTGATCGCAGAGCTCAAAGACGAGACCGGAATGTCGATTGTGCTGGTCACGCACAACATGGGAGTCGTCGCCGAGTTCGCCGATCGGGTCCAGGTCATGTACGGCGGCCGCATCGTCGAGGAAGGCAGCGCTGTCGACATCTTCGACGACCCGCAGCACCCGTACACCTGGGGCCTGCTCGCGTCGATACCCCGCCTGGACCTGCCGCGCCCGCTCCGGCTGTCCTCCATCACCGGTACGCCGGCCAGCGCCGGCCACATCGCACCCGGCTGCGTGTTCGCCGCCCGGTGTCCGCACCGTTTCGAACCCTGCGGCGTGCAGCCAGCACTGTCCTCCGTCTCCGGATCCGCACATCGCGCGGCCTGCCATCTGCTTCCCGAGAGACGGCTGGAACTACGGGTCCTGCCGGCCGCTGGCGGACAGGAAGCATCCTCATGACCGACGCTGAGCGCACGGTGTTGATCCGTGCCGTCGAGGTCACCAAGCACTTCCCACTCGGCTCCTCACTCCGGCGCTCGAAGGGCGCGGTCCGGGCGGTCGACGGGGTGAGTCTGGACGTCTACGTCGGCGAGACGTTGGGCCTGGTCGGAGAGTCCGGATGCGGAAAGTCCACGCTGGGCAGATGCCTGGTCAGACTGACCGATCTCAGCTCGGGGACCGTCGAGATCGCCGGTCGGGACATCTCCACGCTTTCTCGCCGCCAGCTCCGGCCGTTTCGCCAGGACATGCAGATGGTCTTCCAGGATCCCTACGCGTCGTTGAACCCACGCAAGCGTGTCGAGTCCACCATCGGCCTTACCCTGCGGATGAACAAGCGGCTGAGTCGGGCCATGGTGTCAACCCGGGTTCGTGAGCTGCTCGACCTCGTCGGACTGCGCCCGGAGCACGCGAAACGGTTCCCTCACGAGTTCTCCGGCGGCCAGCGCCAGCGGGTCGGGATCGCCCGCGCGCTCGCTCCGAACCCCAAGCTCATCGTGGCCGACGAACCCGTCTCGGCGCTCGACGTATCGATCCAGGCCCAGGTGGTGAACCTCTTCGCCGATCTTCAGGAGTCGCTGGGCCTGACGTACGTCTTCATCGCCCACGACCTGTCAGTGGTCCGGCAGATCTCCGATCGGATAGCGGTGATGTACCTCGGCAAGATCGCCGAGATCGGCCCGGCTGAAGACGTCGTCCAACGGCCGATGCACCCGTACAGCGAGGCCTTGTTGTCCTCGGTGCCCACTCCGGAGGTCGCACCGCAGCGGGCCCGCGAGCGCATCGTCTTGCAGGGCGATGTGCCCAGCCCCGTCTCTCCGCCGTCCGGATGCAGGTTCCACCCGCGCTGCAACTACGCCCAGGACCGCTGCGTGACCGAGGAGCCCCTGTTGATCGATCGGGGCCCGGCCGGACGGGCGGTCGCGTGTCACTTCCCACTCGCGGACTTCTGACCGGTTCGAGCCTCAGCCGATGACGCCCACCTCCGTCGCCACGTGGCGCCAGCGCGTCCTGGACTATCTCGACGAACACGCCGAGGACCTCGTCGCCTCGCTGAGCGACCTGGTCCGCATGCCAAGTGTCTCCGGCTCCGACGAGGAGAACTCGATTCAGGCGCACCTGGCCAGGAAGCTCGAGAGGCTGGGCCTGGACGTCGACCACTGGGAGATCCCGCTTGCCGACACTCTCGCGGCCGATGACTTCCCCGGGGTGGAGGTCGACCGGCGAGAAGCCTGGGGCTTGGTGGGCGTCTCCGCCGGACGAGGTGACGGCCCCTCGCTGATGCTCAACGCCCACGTCGACGTCGTGCCGCCGGGCGACCTGAGGTCCTGGGACCACGCAGACCCCTTCAACGGCAGGGTCAGCCGGGACGCCGTACACGGCCGTGGTGCATGTGACATGAAAGGCGGGCTGGTAGCGGCGGTCTGGGCGGTCCAAGCCCTCGCTGAGCTGAAGGTGCCGCTGCGTGGAGATCTGGTGCTGGCCTCCGTCCAGGGCGAGGAGGACGGCGGCCTGGGCACCTACGCCACTCTTGTCCGGGGCTGGCGGGCCGACGCGTGTGTGATCCCCGAAGCGACGTCGCTGGACCTGGTGCCGGCCAGCGGAGGATCGCTGACCTTCCGCCTGCGCGTCCCCGGGCTGTCCTCACATGCCTCGCGGCGCACGATGGGGGTGAGTGCGATCGAGAAGTTCTGGCCCGTCTTCCAGGCGCTGCGACGGCTCGAAGCCACGCGCAACGCGGTGACTGATCCCCTGATGTCACGCTGGGCTATCGCCTACCCCATCGAGATCGGGAGGCTGCACTCGGGAGACTGGGCGAGCTCGGTACCTGGATCGCTCGTCGCCGAGGGCCGCTACGGGGTTGCCCTCGACGAGCGGCCGGACGACGCCCGGGCCGAGCTTGTCGACGCACTACGAGAGGCTTGCGCCGAGGACCCCTGGTTGCGTGACCATCCGGTCGAGGTCGAGTGGTGGGGCGGCCAGTTCGGCCCCGGGCGTACCGACATCGACGCGGAAATCGTCTCGACGGTGCGCCGGGCCCACGGTCTCGCCTCCGGCTCTCGCCAACAGACGTGGGGAGCTCCCTACGGGAGCGACCTGCGACTGATGACCGAGATCGGCCGGATCCCCACCGTGCATTACGGACCCGGGGACGCCGGCCTGGCCCATGGACCGCGTGAGATGGTGCCCATCGCCGAGGTGCTGACCACGGCGCGCACGCTGGCGATCGTCGCCATGAACCACTGCATCATCGGCTAGCCGACCGACCCTTCCCGAGGAGTTCCCATGCCACGTTGCCTCGTCATCATCGACATACAGAACGACTACTTCGCCGGCGGTGCGTACCCCCTCGTCGAGCCGGAGCCCGCGGTCCGAGCCGCGAAGGCGGTGCTGGAGGAGTTCCGGGCCCTCGGTGAGCCCGTCGTGCACGTCAGGCATGTCTGGGAGGACCTTGATGCGTCGTTCATGCGCCCGGGTACGCTTGGCGTCGAGATTCATCCGCTGGTGATGCCGGTCGACGGCGAACCGGTCGTCGAGAAGGAGCACCCGAACGCGTTCCGAGGCACCTCGCTTGCCGAGCTGCTCGGCGCGCGCGGTGCCGACGACCTGGTGATCATGGGCATGATGACCAGCATGTGCGTCGATGCCACTGTGCGTTCAGCGGTCGACGCAGGCTACCCGGTCACCGTGATCGGTGACGCGTGCGCCGCACCGGACCTCGAGTTCGGTGGCCGACGCATCGCCGGTCTCGACGTGCACGCCGCCTTCCTCGCCGCGCTTGCCGACAGCTACGCCACTGTGACGACTGCGCAGTCCTTCACGCTCTCGTGACTCGTCGGCTTTCCTTCGTCATGGCGCGATCGGACGTTCACCCCAGGGTCGGACGGTGCCCAGCACGGCGTCGTCGCCGGTGTCGAGTGCCGAAAGTGCGGCGGCCGAGATCGCCGCTGGCGAGTGCCAGTCGCCGACAGCGGTCCAGCCGAGCAGCAGCCGGCGCCAGGGCGGCTCCGGTGGTGGCGGCAACGTTGCGAAGTCGAATGGCGCGTCTGGGCTGCCAGCGGCGCTGCCGCTCGTCAGCAGCTCGACGACCGGACCGGAGACCGCCGTTCGGAGGACGGTCAAGGATTCGTTGTCGGCTTGCGGGGCGTAGCAGATGCCCGCGGCGAAAGGGGCTCCTGCTTCGGCGAGCCGGGTCTGGAGCAGGTCGTGGCACCGATAGTCGACGGCGACCTGGATGACCCCACCGGCGGCCTCGCGATGCAGCAGCCGTAGGTCTTCGGCCGTCCTGGCAACGCACGCGACCCGGTGCCCACGCGCGACCAGCTCGAGCACGGCCGGTCGAAGGATCCGCGTCGCTCCGACGACCAGACAGTCGGAAGGCATGGCTCAGAACGCCCGGCGCGGCACTCCGGCCGGGCGCCCACCGATGAGGAAGTCGACGTCGGCTCCGCTGTCCGCGCCGGTCATCGAAACCTCGGCAGATGTTCTCGTTGGGCCTCGACAAGAGCTTCGGTGATCGCTGCCGCGGCGGCTGGGTCGGTGACGGCACCGTCGGCGAGCATCGCTTCGACCACCATGTCACGGTCTCCGGTCATCGCCGCCTCGATCGCGAGGTACACCGAAGAGAGCCGTTGGGCCAGGATCGACCGTAGCGGCACGGAGAGGTCGGGAACCGTCATCGAGCGGATGCCGCGTGCGGTGGCAACGCCCGGAATCTCCAGGGCGGCGTCGTCGGGCAGGCCGGGTACGGCGCCGTTGTTGAGCACGTTGCACGAGAACATGCCGCGCGAGTCGGTGAGCACCGAGCGGATGATCGCGATCAGCTGCTCCTGCTCTCCGCTGGACCGGTCGAAGATGCTCTCGTCGAGCGCCGTTGTCCCATCGGCCTGCTCGACCATCGACTGGTACCTCTTCTCCCCCCACTCCAGGATCTCGGGAACCGAGAAGGCGTCGACCCCGAGCGTCTTGCCGTAGTAGGCGCCGGCTGGCCAACGCTGCGGGAAGAACTCCGTCACGTGCCGATCCTCGGCGGCGGGGAACGCCCCGTAGCGACCGAAGAGCTCCCATGAGAACGGGTTGTGCCAGGCGGTGCTGCCGTCGGCGAAGATGTCGCCGATCTGCTCGGGTCGGGGTGGCTCAGCCAGGTCGGCGTCGACCTTGGCGCGTACCAGCGGCCAGGCGTCCTGTCCGTTCCAGCGGAAGTCGTAGATGAAGGTGAGGTGGTTGATGCCGGCGTAGAGGATCGACGTCTCCTCGAACGGCTTGCCGATGTAGCCGGCCAGGTGGTGCTGCACGTGGTGTACGCCGTGGCAGAGCCCGACAACCGAGGTCGCACCCGCATGGCGAGCCATGGCCATCACGTTCGCGGTCATCGGGTTGCTGTAGTTGAAGAAGTATGCGTCCGGGGCGAGCGCGATGACGTCGCGCGCGATCTCGACGAGCACCGGAGTGGTCCGCAGCAGCCGGGAAATTCCTCCCGGCATCACCGAGTCTCCGACCGGCTGGAACACGCCGTGCCGCATGCAGATCTCGTGGTCCGTCTGCCAGCCGGGTCGTCCACCGACTCCCACGCAGGTGACGACGAAGTCTGCCCCGGGCAGCACGTCGCGCCGCTCGGGCGAGCCGATCACGTTGATGTGCTCGCGGGCATTGCGCGCCTCGATCATCTTGGTGGCCAGCCCGACGGCCTTACCCAGCGCCACCTCGTCGACGTCGACGAGGCGGATCTCCCAGTCTCCGAGGTCGCGCGCCGAGATCAGGTCAGCCAGCAGCCCCCGGGTGAAGACCGCGCTGCCGGCGCCGATCAGCACCAGGCTCTGACGGGTTGTCAATGGGATCGCCCTTCCTCTCGAGTTGGCGGTCAGCTGATGCGGTGCAGCATCGTGTTGCTGATCAGGTACCGGTAACCAGCGTCATGGACAGCGGCGTCGTGACGCTCACTGAGACCCCACGCCGACCCGTGAAGCCACGCGAAGGCCGCTGCCGACTGCCCCGTGGCACTATCCATCCGACGTTTGGGCTGGTAGACCTCTCTTTCGAGGTCGGCCCGCGTGCTCGTGTCGTTGATGCCGACATGGGACGACGTGTGCGGGGTGACCACGTGGCGCTCGGACAGCGCTGCGACGTCGTCCCATGTCATCGCCAACCGGTGGTGGGACAGCTCCTCGGGAACGAGGCCGATGTAGTGCGCTCGGGCGAAGTACTCTTGCTCGGTCGCCGGGCAGTCAACGAAACCGGTACAGATCGGGAACCAGCCGGTGATGCCGAGCTCGTCGCAGATGGGAGCCGCGACCTCCGCGCTGTTGCGGTAGCCCTCGTAGAACACCGGGATGAACACCCGACGCGTGGTCTGCCAATGCCCGGTCGCGAAGAACGTGTCGAGATCGCCAAGCGTGACGGTGTCGAACCGCTTGCTCAAGGCGGCGAGCTCGGCGCGCAGCGCCGGGCCTTGGCTGGCCGGCGTGTTGTGGTAGTTGACCAGGCGGACGAAGTGCCCCGCCTCGATGGCGTCGGTGTGCCGCGTGAAGCCGAGGTCAGGTGGCATGGGTCCCCACCTCGGTCAGGTCGTGGGCGGCGATGAGAAGCGCGTTGATGACCCCGCCGTTGTCTCCGTCGCGCATGCTGGGGGCGAGCAGCTCCCGAGCCTCGCGTACTCGGGCGGCGAGGACAGCGCCGTCGTCGCGAACAGGGGCGTCCTTGACGACGGGCATCGTGCCCCGCTCGTCGACGAGGGCGACCACCATCGGGATCCCGTCTCGATCCGTTGCGCGGGTCATCGCTTCGCGCAGCACGGTGAGCGGCTTCGACTGGCTGACGGGCATGGGTGCTTGCCTCTCGCTGGGCTCGGGGTCGGTCGCGGGTGGGATGGGCGGATCAGACCAGGCGGACGTCCACTCCGCAAGCCGAGATCGCCTGCACTGAGTCGCGGGGTGCTGCGCGGTCGGTGATCAGCGTGTCGATTTGGGCGATCGTGGCGACCTGAACCGGTCCGCGCTGGGAGAACTTGCTGCTGTCGGCAAGTACGACGACGGACCCGACAGCGTTCAGCAGGCTGCGATCGGTGCTCGCCTCGTGCACCGAGGCCCCGGTCAGTCCGGTGCCGATATCCACGCCGTACGCGCCGGTGAAGGCGGTGTCGACGTGGAAGTCGGTGATCGCGCGTTCGGCGAGGGCTCCCAGCAGCGACATCTCCGCCTGCCGCAGGATGCCGCCGAGGACGACGACGGTGATGTCGGGGTACCGAGACAGTCGTCCGGCGACGTTGAGGCTGTTGGTGACGACGGTCAGCCCCGCCGTTCGTCCGAGGCACGGCAGCATGGCGTCGGTCGTCGTACCGCCGGTGACCAGGATCGTGGAGTAGTCACGCACCAGCTGGCCGGCCGCCTCGCCGATCCGCTGCTTCTCGTCGGCGTAGGCGCTTCGGCGCGCCAGGTGAGCGACTTCGAGCTCGTTGTCGGGCAGGCTCGCCCCCCCGTGCACCCGGATGAGAAGGCCCTGCTCGTCCATCTCCCGGAGGTCTCGGCGGATCGTGGACGGGCTGACTCCTATCGCGTGGGCAAGATCATTGACGTTGCCCGCGCGTCGGGTGCGCATCTGCCGAAGCAGCTCGCGGCGTCGTTCGTGAGCCAGCATGGCGTCAGTACCCCCGACGGCGGTCGACGAGGTTCATCAACGGCAGCCCGCTGGCGAAGCGTTGCAGGTTCTCGCGGACGATCTCCAGCGTCCGGGCCGAGTAGTCGGGTGCCAGCCCGCTGACGTGTGGGGTGACGAAGGCGTTGGGCTCGGACCACCACGGATCACCGGAGCCCAGGGGCTCCTGGTCGAAGACGTCGAGAACCGCTGCCCGGATGGCTCCCGAACGCAGCCCCGCTCGCAGGGCCTCCTCGTCGAGGATTCCGCCGCGGGCCACGTTGATCACCACCGCGCCGTGCTTCAGGTGGGACAGGGCAGTCGCGTCGATCATGTTCGCCGTCGAGTCCGTCAACGGCACGACCACCACGAGGTAGTCGGTCCGGGCGAGGAGATGAGGCAGGTCGTCGGGGCCGAACAGCTCGACCGCACCGTCGGCGGGGGTGTCGACTACCGGCGGGGCTGCGTTGTAGAGCTCCGCGGGTCGTGCGCGGTCATCAGCGGTACGGCGGAGCGCGAGTACCGTCATGCCGAACGCCCGGGCCAGCCGGCCGATCTCCTGGCCGATCCGGCCGTACCCGACGATGCCGACGGTGGAACCTCGTACCGCTGCGGGCATCATCTCCTGCCACCGCTGGGCCGGGCTCGGCCAGTGCCGCGCGTTGCGAGTCCGGAGCAACGTCGGTAGCTGGTGAGCGGTCCCGAGGATGGCCCACATGACGTACTCCGCAAGAGGGACCGGTGAGACCCCCCCGAGCGTGGTGATGTCAACTTCGGATTCCCAGAGCGGGTGCCCGCGCAGGTGGTCGACCCCCGACGTGTCGAGCTGCACCCACCGCAGGCGCGGAGCGGCGACCGGGTCGCAGAGGACCGCCGAGGTATGCAGGACGTCTACTTGGGCCCAGAGGCGCTCATCGAGCTGCGCCGCATGGCCGACAGTCATTTGCAGTACTTCCACTTTTACCCCGTCGACGGCGGCCGCGACCTGGTTGAGGAAGTCCGCATCGAAGTCCAGCGTCGACAGGTAGTTGATGTGTGCTCGACCCGTGAACACCAGTCGTCCTTTCGGCCTCGATGTCAGGGCGGGTGACGCTGAGCCACCAGCCGCGTTGACCGCCGTCGATTAGTCAGATAGTAGGCCACCTTGCTCATTCGTGCTCACATTTGATTGACCCTGGTCGGGGACCCGGCTAGCCTTGCGCGGTGCCCCAGACCGCCCATGACCTCGTCGTCGTGGGTGAGCTCAATCCTGACCTGATGCTCGACGCGACGTCCGCTGAGGTGCGCTTCGGGCAGGTCGAGACCGAGCTGAGCCATGCCTGCATCACGCTCGGCAGCTCCGGGGCGATCACCGCCGTGGCGGCCCAAACGTTCGGTTTGCATGTGGCGATGGTGGCCGTGGTCGGGGACGACCACCTCGGGGTGCTGACCCTCGAGCTGCTGCGCGAAAAGGGCGTGGACACCGATGCCGTCCTGCGGCGAGCTGATGTCGCGACCGGCCTGACGGTCGTGGTCAGTGCGCCCGGCGGTGACCGCACGTTGCTGACGTATCCGGGAGCGATGGCGGCGCTGCGCTGTCGCGACGTCCCGAGCGGCGTCCTCGCCGAGACCGGCCATGTGCATGTGAGCTCGGCGTACCTTCAGCAGTCGCTGTTGCCGGATCTCGCGAACCTCTTCGCGGACCTGCGCGCGGCTGGCGTCACGACGTCCCTCGACCCGGGTTGGGACCCTCGCGAGCAGTGGCACACGATCGCGGACGTCTTGGCCCTCACCGACTACCTGATGCCGAACGAGGCAGAGCTGACCGCGCTGGCGTCGGCGCTGGGTCTCCGCGTCGATCTCCAGTGCATCGATCGGGCACTGGCTGCTGCGCGACAGCTCGCTGGCCGCGGGCCGACCGTCGTGCTCAAGCGCGGTGGCCGGGGTGGCGCGGTCGCCAACCGGGACGCGGCGTGGGTGCTCGATATCGAGCCGGTCGTAGCCGTCGACACCACCGGCGCCGGGGACAACTTCAACGCAGGGTTCCTCTACGGTCTGCGGCGCGGAGCCTCACCCGCCGAGGCGCTGAGCTTCGCAGTCGCGGCCGGCACGGCCTCGGTGCAGGGACGCGGCGGGACGGGCCACGTCGCGACCCTCGACGAGCTGACGCGGGCGGCCGCGCGACTGCTTCCCGACGTACGGCGGGTGCCGTGAGCCCGGTGACCCACCCATGAACGCCGACGCGAAAGCCGGTACCCCGAGTTTCGCGGTGGAGACGCAGCGTGAGATCGCCAGCCAGCCGCAGATGTGGCGCCGGGCTATCGCGCAGGCGGCGGCCGGCACCGCCTTGCCGGTGAACGGCGCGCCGGTGTTGTTCGTCGGCTGCGGGACGTCGTACCACATCGGACAGGCGTATGGCCGGCTGCG
>JBBQKY010000024.1:0-20357 GCA_038327385.1 Propionibacteriales bacterium | reverse complement strand
CGTTGACCGGGGAGTCACCCCGGATGACCAGCCGGTTCTCATGGTCGACACGGAGCTCCGGATGCGCGGCCGCCACCCCGAGGAGCGACTCCTTGACGACGTCGTCTGGTGCGTTGATGAGCTTCTTCACAGATTCCCCTTCCAGTGCTGCGAGTGGCCACCCGGCCAACCGAGGACGCGGTCGCCGGTGGGGCGGCCGCAGGTTCACATCATGCCGCGCTCACGTCTGGCCCGCTGATCTTCTGAGTCTGCTCTCATGCCCGCTGCACCCAGCCGTAGGTCCGCTCCACCGCGCGACCCCACTCCGAGTGCTCATGGCGCCGCGCCACCGGGTCCATCGTGGGCTCCCACCGAGCCGCCCGGTGCCAGTTGTGGCGAAGCACCTCCATGTCCGCCCAGTAGCCGACGGCGAGCCCAGCGACGTAGGCCGCGCCGAGCGACACGGTCTCAGCGATCATCGGCCGTTCGACGGGCACATCCAGCACGTCCGACACGAACTGCATCAGCAGGTTGTTGGCGGTCATCCCACCGTCGACCTTGAGGCGCGTCAGCGCCAGGCCCGAGTCCGCGTTCATCGCGTCGACGACGTCGCGGGTCTGCCAGCCCGTCGCCTCCAGCACCGCGCGGGCCAGGTGGCCCTTCGTGACGTACGACGTGAGCCCGATGATGACGCCCCGTGCATCCTCCCGCCAGTGCGGCGCGAACAGGCCGGAGAACGCCGGCACGATGTAGCATCCGCCATTGTCGCCGACGGACCTGGCCAGCGTCTCGATCTGCGGGGCCGACGAGATCATCTCCAGAGAGTCGCGGAACCACTGGACGAGCGAGCCCGTCATGGCGATGGATCCCTCGAGGGCGTAGACGGTGTCGCTTCCCGGCAGGTCGTAGGCGACCGTCGGCAGCAGCCCGTGCGTGGACTCGACCACCTGCGTGCCGGTGTTGAGCAGCACGAAAGCCCCGGTTCCGTAGGTGCACTTCGCCTCACCGGGATCGAAGCAGGTCTGCCCTACGAGCGCCGCCTGCTGGTCGCCCAGCGCACCGCCGATCGTGACACCCGGCAGCACCTGCTTGCAGGTGCCGTAGATCTCCGAGTTGCTGCGGATCTCCGGCAGCATCAGCGCCGGGATGTCGAGGGCGGCGATCAGGCGGTCGTCCCACTGGCAGGCGGCCAGGTCCATCAGCATCGTGCGGCTGGCGTTCGTCACGTCGGTCACGTGCACCCCGCCGTCCGGCCCTCCGGTCAGGTTCCAGATCAGCCACGTCTCCATGGTGCCGAAGAGCGCCTGGCCGGCTTCGGCGCGTTCGCGGAGGCCGGGGGTGTGGTCCAGCAGCCAACGCAGGCGGGGGCCGGCGAAGTACGATGCGGGCTCCAGCCCGCTGACCGCACGGAACACCCCGGCGTCGGGCCGGCGCTTGAGCGACTCCACGAACGAGGCAGTCCTGACGTCCTGCCAGGTGATGGCGTTCGCAACCGGCCGGCCGGTGCTCGGGTCCCACACCACCGTGGTCTCCCGCTGGTTGGCGATGCCTAGGGTGGCCACCTGTGCGATGTCGATGCCCGCCTGCCGGACTGCCCGGGGTACGACGCGCGTGACGTTCCGCCAGACCTCGACGGCGTCGTGCTCGACCCATCCTGGCTGCGGATAGTGATGCCGGTGCTCGAGCTGCGCCATCGAGACCATCCGACCCGCGTGGTCGAACAGCAGACACCGGCTCGAGGTGGTGCCTTGGTCGATGGCGGCGACGAAGGTGTCGGCCATGTCAGTGCAGCTCAGCCAGCTGCTCGGAGATGGCCCGGGCGGCGGAGACCACCCGGTCGGTGATCTCGCGGCGCGGTGCGCCGGAGGTCGAGAAGATCCGATCCGTCGGGCCGAACACCGAGATCGCGCCCACACCCAAACCGCCGTACCGGCGAATAGGTGCGGCGACCCCTCCCGACTCGCTCACGTACTCTCCGACGTCGACGCTGTAGCCGACTGCCTTGATCCGCCGGACCTCCTCGAGCAACGCCTCCCGGTCGGTCGTCGTACGGCTGGTGTAGCGCACGAGCGACGACTGCCGCAGCCGGGACCGCAGCCAGGGCGTATGGGCCAGCAAAACCTTGCCGAGCGCCGACGCGTGGACCGGCCGGATCTCGCCGAAAAGCAGCCGTTGCGGCGTGCCGTCCGGGCAGAAGACGTGATGGATGACCTCGACCCCATCGGGGGACGGGATGCCGATCAGCACCGCTTCGCCGGTGTTCGCCGCCAGGCTGTCGGCCCAGTTCATCGACTGGGAACGCAGCAGGTTGGGGTCCAGCCCGCCGCCCGGCAGATCCTGGATCTCGGTGTCCAGCCGGTAGCGCGCCGTGCTGCGGTTCTGCTGAACCAGCCCGACATGGCGCAAGGTGGCGACGATGCCATGAGTAGTGGCCTTCGGGAGCTCGAGGGACTCGGCTATCTCCTGCAAGGCAAGATCCTGCGGTGCCGCAGCGAGCAGCCGCAGCACCGCGACTGCGCGCTCGATGGACTGGATCTGCCCGGGCACGGGCACAGTGTGTCAGCACCGTTCGACAATGTCGAACGCGATGTGTTGACCATCACGTATGCCGGGTCCTAGCGTCAGCCTCAGGACCGCGTCATGGGGGATAGGACACGCGGAGAGTCCCAGGAGGACACGTGAGAAGAAATACGCTGATCGGCGAGATGTCGGGAGAGTTCTTCGGCACCATGATCCTGATCCTGTTCGGGGTGGGAGTGGTTGCCCAGGTGGTGCTCACCGCGGGTGCTGGCGGAGGCCATGACTCGATCGCTTGGGCCTGGGGCCTCGGTGTGACGCTCGGCGTGTATACCGCCGCCCGGCTCAGCGGTGCTCACCTCAACCCGGCGGTGACGATCGCGCTGGCCGCCTTCAAAGGCTTCGAGTGGCGCAAGGTCGGGCCGTACTGCCTGGCTCAGACGCTGGGGGCCTTCGTCGCCGCGATCATCGTGCGGTTCACCTACACCGACCTGTTCCACTCGGTCGACCCCACACACACGATCAAGACTCAGGGAGTCTTCTCCACCCTTCCGGGTATCGGCAGCCTTCCGGTCAGCCAGACGAACGCGTTCTTCGACCAGATCGTCGGCACCGCCATCCTCGTCTTCGTGATCTTCGCACTCACGACGGCCACCAACAACCCCCCGCTGGCGAACCTCGGCCCGCTCATCGTCGGGCTGCTCGTCGTCGGGATCGGCATGGCGTGGGGCGTCAACGCGGGTTACGCGATCAACCCGGCCCGTGACTTCGGCCCCCGGTTCGCTTCGTGGATCACGGGTTATGGAAATGCCATGAGCGACCAGCACGGTGACCTCTACTTCTGGTTGCCGATCGTCGCCCCCATCATCGGCGGCCTCCTCGGCGGAGCCATTTTCAAGTACGGGGTCGAGCAGTTCCTGCCCCATGACGAGTCATCCGACGAGGAGCACGCGACTCCGCCGGTCGGCGAGCCGTTCGAAACCGCCGGCTGACATCAGCGGCATTCCCCGCCCTATAAGCCACTACCCGTCCGGAGCCTCCGGACACCCCATCCTGAAGGGAACAGACATGCCTGACTTCGTCGGCGCAGTCGACCAAGGCACCACCAGCACGCGATTCATGATCTTCGACCACAGCGGCAACGAGAAAGCCCGCCACCAGCTGGAGCACGAGCAGATCCTCCCGCAGGCCGGCTGGGTGGAGCACAACCCGGAGGAGATCTGGGAGCGCACGCAGGCCGTCATCGCGGGAGCCCTCAAGAACGGGGGCCTCCAGTCGTCGGATCTCGCCGCCATCGGTATCACCAACCAGCGCGAGACGTCGGTGATCTGGGACAAGAAGACCGGGAAGCCCTACTACAACGCGATCGTGTGGCAGGACACCCGGACCGACCGGATCGCCTCGAAGCTGGAGCGGGACGGTCACGGCGACACCATCCGCCGGAAGGCGGGTCTGCCCCCAGCGACGTACTTCTCCGGAGGCAAGATCCAGTGGATCCTCGAGAACGTCGACGGCGTCCGCGAGGCAGCCGAGCGTGGTGACGCCATCTTCGGCAACACGGACTCGTGGGTGATCTGGCAGCTCACCGGGGGGGCGAACGGCGGCGTGCACATCACCGACCCCACCAACGCCAGCCGGACCATGCTGATGGACCTCGAGAGCCTCGACTGGGACGACGAGCTGCTCGCCATGTTCAACATCCCGCGCGCCATGCTGCCGACAATCAAGCCGTCATCGGCTCCCGACCCCTACGGCATGACGCAGTCGAACGGCCCGGTGGGCGGCGAGGTCGCTATCACCGGCGATCTCGGCGACCAGCAGGCCGCCACCGTCGGACAGGTCTGCTTCGCTCCCGGTGAGGCCAAGAACACCTACGGCACCGGCAACTTCATGCTGCTCAACACCGGTACGGAGATCGTCCGGTCGAAGTCCGGCCTGCTCACCACCGTTGGTTACAAGTTCGGTGAGGAGGACACCGTCTACTGCCTCGAGGGGTCGATCGCGGTCACCGGCTCCGCGGTTCAGTGGCTGCGCGACCAGCTGGGCATCATCAGCGACGCGGCGGAGACCGAGACGCTGGCCCGTGAGGTCGAGGACAGCGGCGGCGTCTACTTCGTGCCCGCGTTCTCCGGGCTCTTCGCGCCTTACTGGCGCTCGGACGCGCGCGGCGCGATCGTCGGACTGTCGCGGTTCAACACCAAGTCCCACCTGGCACGAGCCACTCTGGAGAGCATCTGCTACCAGAGCCGCGACGTCGCCGAGGCGATGGAGAAGGACTCCGGCGTCAAGCTCGAAGTCCTGAAGGTCGACGGCGGCGTCACCGCCAACGAGCTCGCGATGCAGATCCAGTCCGACATCCTCGGTGTCCCCGTCAGCCGTCCGGTGGTCGCAGAGACGACCGCGCTCGGTGCCTGCTACGCCGCTGGGCTTGCCGTCGGCTTCTGGCAGAACACCGACGAGCTTCGCGAGAACTGGAACGAGGCCAAGCGGTGGAATCCGGAGTGGAACGACGAGCAGCGTGAAGCCGGCTACGCCCAGTGGAAGAAGGCCGTTGAGCGGACCCTTGACTGGGTAGACGTCGACTGAGTCGGTTCCCGTCCGCGTCGAGTCAGCCGAGTTAGTGGGAAGAGGTCGAGATGCAGCCGGTGGCTCTGTCGCCCCAGCAGCGTGAAGCAGCGTTGGACACGATGGAGTCGCGGACGCTCGACGTCCTCGTTATCGGAGGCGGCGTCGTAGGTGCCGGGAGCGCCCTCGACGCCGCCACCCGCGGGCTCGACGTCGGCCTGGTTGAGGCCCGGGACTACGCGTCGGGGACCTCGAGCCGCTCCAGCAAGCTGATCCATGGCGGGCTGCGTTACCTGGAGATGCTGGACTTCCGTCTCGTGTCCGAGGCCCTGCAGGAGCGCGGTCTGCTGATCCAACGCCTCGCTCCGCACCTGGTGCGGCCAGTGCCCTTCGTCTATCCGCTGCACGGACGGATCTGGGAACGGGTCTACGCAGGAGCCGGGGTGGCGCTTTACGACAGCCTCGGCCTGTTGTCCGGCCGCTCCCGCGGAGTGCCGCACCACCGCCACCTCACGCGCAGCAAGGCGCGCCGGATCGTGCCATCACTGCGCAAGGACGCGCTGATCGGCGCTCTGCAGTACTACGATGCGCAGGTCGACGACGCCCGGCACACCATGTTCATCGCCCGCACCGCCGCGGCGTACGGCGCGCATGTCGCGAGCCGGGCCCGGGTGGTGGAGTTCATCCGGGAGGGCGAGCGGGTCAGCGGCGCCGTCGTGCAGGACCTGGAGACCGGCCGGCTCCTTCGGGTGGAGGCTCGGCAGGTCGTCAACGCCACCGGGGTCTGGACCGACGACCTCCAGTCGCTGGCGGGTGAGCGGGGCCAGTTCCACGTCCGGGCCAGCAAGGGCATCCACCTCGTGGTCCCCCGAGACCGCATCCGATCCGATTCCGGGCTGATCCTCCGCACCGAGAAGTCGGTGCTGTTCGTGATCCCCTGGGGCCGGCACTGGATCATCGGGACCACCGACACCGACTGGGAGCTCGACAAGGCGCATCCGGCCGCCAGCTCGAGCGACATCGACTACCTGCTCGAGCACGTCAACTCGGTTCTCGAGACACCGCTGACCCGCGACGATGTCGAAGGCGTGTACGCCGGCCTGCGCCCGCTGCTCGAAGGCGAGTCGGAGGCCACCTCGAAGCTGTCGCGCGAGCACGCCGTGGCGCACACCGTGCCGGGCCTGGTCGTCGTGGCAGGCGGTAAATACACGACGTACCGGGTGATGGCCAAGGACGCCGTCGACGAGGCAGTGCACGGGCTCGAGCAGGTGCTGGACCGGCGGGTCCCCCCGTCGTGCACCGAGGAGGTGCCGCTGCTGGGGGCCGAGGGGTACGCCGCGCTGTGGAACCAGCGTCACCTGCTGGCTGCCAACAGTGGGCTCCACGAGGTGCGTATCGAGCACCTGCTGGGCAGGTACGGCTCGATGGTCGTGGAGCTGCTGGCGCTGATCGCCGACGACCCCAGCCTGGGCGAGCCACTCACCGGGAGCGAGGAGTACCTGCGGGCCGAGATCGTCTACGCGGCGTCGCATGAGGGCGCCCGGCATCTGGATGACGTGCTCACCCGTCGTACCCGCATCTCCATCGAGACGTTCCACCGCGGCACCCAGTCCTGTGCGGAGACCGCCGAGCTGCTGCGCGGGGTGCTGGACTGGAGTCCCGAACAGGTCGAGCGGGAGATCGAGCACTACCAGCAGCGGGTGGCAGCCGAGCGGGAGAGCCAGATGATGCCCGACGACAAGACAGCCGACGCTGCCCGGATGGGTGCCGCCGACGTGGTCCCCCTAACCTGACGACCGCCGCCGTGCCGGTATCAAGCGGGCAAGGCGTCCATGGCCTCAACAGCGGGTGAACTTACAGGGATGTAGTTCTCCACAGCGGTTATCCCCAGTGTGGACAAGTGGCGCGGACCCGAGTCAGGCAGTGAGGGTGGCGGTGCGGAGGACTACCACGACGACACAGAGCACGGCCACCGCCGCCAGCGCCCCGACGTGCAGGACCGTGCGCTGCTCTCGGGGCGCGTAGGCGAAAACGCCGCCTAGCGCTAGCCCGGCCAACAGCCCGCCGATGTGCGCCTGCCAGGCGATGTTCGGGACCGTGAACGAGATGAACAGGTTCAGCACCAACAGGATCACCAGCTGCGTGACATCGCGGTGCTTGCGAAGCAGCACGACGAAGGCGGCACCGAAGAGGCCGAACACCGAGCCGGACGCGCCCAGCGCCGCGACATGCGGCTCAGCGAGCAGATAGACCGCGACCGAGCCGACGATGCCCGTCATCAGGTAGAGCGCGATGAACCGCCAGCGCCCGAGCTCCTGCTCGAGGAAGGTCCCGAAGATCCATAGCCCGATCATGTTCATCGCGATGTGGAGGATCTCGTAGTGGGTGAAGGTCGAGGTGACCAGCTGCCAGTAGGAGCCCTGCGCCACGCCCTGCAGGTGGAGCCCCGGGGCGTAACCGTTGCTGGACGGGAGCTCGATGAGCCTGCGTCCGATGTCACCACGCAGCCCGTTGGTGGCGCGGAGCAGCAGGAATACCGCCACGTTGATGGCGATCAGGGTGATCGTCGCGGCCGATGACTGCAAACCTGCGCGGCCCCCGAACGCCGTCCGCGCGGTACGGGTCCGGGCGGCACCCTGCCGCACGCACTCCGGGCACTGGAAGCCGACCGAAGCCGACCGCATGCAGTCTGGGCAGATGGGGCGCCCGCACCGCTGGCACGCGACGTACGTCTCGCGGTCCGGGTGGCGGTAGCAGTACGGCGTGGTGCCGGTGGCGGGTTGCTGCGACATCGCGCTCACAGAAGGACTCTCAGGAGCTGGCCGGTGACCGCTCGACCTTGACGCCGGAGATGACGACCGGGTCGACGGGACGGTCGCCACGCGAGGTACGGACGGCGGTGATCTTGTCGACGACGTCGCGACTGGTCTGGTCCACGACCTCGCCGAAGATCGTGTGCTTGCGGTTGAGGTGCGGGGTGGGGCCGACCGTGATGAAGAACTGCGAGCCGTTCGTGTTGGGCCCCGAGTTTGCCATCGCCAGCAGGTAGGGCCGGTCGAACACGAGGTCGGGGTGGAACTCGTCCTTGAAGGTGTACCCGGGACCGCCGCGGCCGTCCCCACGTGGGCACCCACCCTGGATCATGAAGCCGGGGATCACCCGGTGAAACGTCAACCCTTCGTAGAACCGGTCGCTGGTCTCCGCTCCGGTCGTGGGGTCGGTCCACTTCTTCTTGCCCTCGGCAAGCTCGACGAAGTTCTGGACCGTCTTCGGCGCCTCGTTCGAGAACAGCTTCAGGACCACGTCGCCGTGGTTGGTCTCGAGCCGGGCGCGTACGTTGTCAGCCACAAGGCACTCTCTCACTGGGGATTAGGTGCCTATCCTTGCACGCCGCCCAACCTGGGTCGGCGAGCCCGTACGCCGAGACCGCCGATGGGCCGAACGGTCGCTCGCTTGGTACTCTGACCGCCAGATCACTGGCCCGTCCGGGCCGATCAGATGCCTCGAGGAGCGCGACGTGGTGGCAGTGACGAAGGCCAGCAGGCGACTGGCATCGGCCCCGAGACAAGTCCGGGGCAGAGTGGCGCCCGCGCTCGAAGACGTCCGAGGCAGAGTGGCGCCCGCGCTCGAAGACGTTCGAGGCAGAGTGGCGCCCGCGCTCGGTGAGGTGCGCGAAAAGCTGACCCCCAACCTCGACGTGCCGCGCGTCCCGATCCGGCCTGCACTGCACGCGACGACCCGCATCGTCCCGGTAGCGCAGTCCGCGGTGTCACGGGGCAAACGGCGCGGGAGCAGGGCCGCGGTCAAGCTCCACCTGGCGAAGGAACCACGGCACAACCATGCGCTGCGCAACCTCCTGCTGGCGCTGGCTCTGGGCGGCGTCGGCTACCTCGTCTACCGCGCTTACTTCCGGGGCGGCAGCGAGGCCTGGGTCGAGACCGGCAGCGGCACGTCGACCACCGCTGCGCCAGCGGCGGCTGAGCCAGTCCGGCCGGCGCCGACGGCGCCCGTCGCATCGGAGGAGACGGTGGCGTCTCCGGAGCCGACTACCCCGGACGAGCCGCTCACCCAGACCGAGGTCGACTGACCTGACCACGCCGCCCCTCGCCGCCCCCGCTGCCGCCACGCCCACCGTCTCCGTGCGTGGCGAGGCGGTCATCGAGGCCGAGCCGGAGCTGGCAACGCTGTCCATCACGGTCGAGGCGCAGGGCCCTGACCGGCAGTCGGCGCTGGACCTGCTCACGGCTCGCGCACACGCAGTCTCGTCGCTCGTCAGGCAGCTCGAGCGCGGGATCGAGAAGTCGGAGACGTCGCGCCTGCACGTCTACCCGGTGCTGGACGGGAAGAAGACCGAGAAGGTACGCCGCTACGTCGGACAGGCATCCACCAGCGTGACCGTCCATGACTTCAGCGTGCTGTCCGACCTCGTCGTCGGGGCGACCGCGATCGAGCTGGCCTCGATAGACGGCCCGGGCTGGCAGCTGCGCGCCACCAGCCCGGTTTTCCGCGACGCCCGCATCGCTGCCGCTGCTGACGCGTTGAGCCGGGCGCGCGACTACGCCTCGGCGTTCGGCGCCGAGGTCGTCGGGCTGATCGAGATCGCCGACGAGGGCATGTCACATCAGCCGCCGCAGCCGATGGGGTACGCCGTCCCCCTCGCGCGGCAAGCCGGCGGCTCCGCCCAGGAGCGCGGTGGTGAGTCGTTCGACCTAGCGCCAGCGCGGCAGCAGGTCAGCGGGCGCCTGGAGGCCCGCTTCTCGCTCTCGCAGCCTGATCTGACCCCGCCCGGCCAGCCCAACGCCGTACCCGCGCGCACCGGATCCGCGTAACGGCCCGGCGCTCAGCTCTGTGCGGCGAGAGCTCCCCAGCCGTGCCAGTAGTCGATCTCGATGATTGCGCTCAGGCGTGGGCGCGTGCGGTTCGAGTAGGGGCCGCCGCCGTAGTGCTTCGACAGCCTGTCGATGTCGACGAAGTCGCGATCCTCACGCCACTCGGTGATGCGGCCTTGGACGGAGATGTGGGTGTACCACTCGCCCTCCTTCAGCGCGGTCAACGTCACCCGCGGCTCCTGCCGCATGTACTCGTTGCGCTTCCGCCCCGCATCCATGTTGACGAGCACTCGCCCGTCGTCCTCGACGAGGTACCAGGTGGCGACCGAGACCGGCTGCCCGTCAGGCCGTACGACCGCGATGACGGCAGGGTTCGGCTCGGCCAGCAGCTGCTGAGCAGCCTCGGACAACGGCACCTTGGGCATGGGTGGGCTCCTTCAGGTCAGCGTGGACGTCCTCGCTGGGACCAGCTCCGGGTGCTGAGACCGAACCCGCGCCGTGGCGTTGTGCTCCCCGACGAAGCTGAGGAAGGGGATCGTGCCCAGCACGAGCGTGACGGCGGCGAACCATAGCGGGAACCGCGCCCGCCGGGAGAGGTCGGCGGCGAAGACCAGGAAGATCATGTAGAGGAAGCCGTGCATGATGCCCACGACGAGAGTGATGTCCGCGCCGACGGTCTGCAGGGTCGTGCCCTCGGTCAACAAGTGCTTCAGCGGGACGCCGATACAGATCAGCACGATGAGGAACACTCCGATGATGTTCGCCATCACCCGATACCGCAGCAGCGCTCCGCTCACAACGCTCGACGCTACCTCAGCGGGGTCAGCGAGCCCGTGTCGGCTTCGGCCGGCTCAGCAACCGCTGCCTCACGATCGGATCGGTCGTAGGTGATGCGCCACCACATGAAGGCGACGAACCCGGCGAAGACCCACCACTGGCAGGCGTAGAGCAGGTTCTTGATGCCCGACCAGCGCGAGGCCGTGGGAAGCGTCGGAGCGACCGGAGTCAGCGCGGGGGTCGGCGCCGGACTGCTGGAGACCTGCAGCACGTAACCCGAGTACAGGTCGGGCCCGACGGCGTTGACCAGGCTCGAGACCGTGAGCGCGTTCGTCACGCGGCGGCTGTCGATGGGTGCGCCGTTGCTCTGCGAGGGCTCCAGGATGCCCCCGACCGTCACCTGCCCGTCCGCCGCCGGGCTGCCCAGGTGTTCCTGCGCGCCGCGTACGACGAGCACAGCCGAGCCGTTGGCGGTGAGCAGCGGTGTGACGACGGCGTACCGGTTGGTGGCGCCGGGCATGCCACGCACGTAGACCTGCTCTGCTGGGAGGAAGGTGCCGCTTACCGTGATCGGTTGCCCGGTCCCGTCTGCCGGGAAGGCAGCATCACGCCCGAGGACCGAGTCGAGCGGCACCGGGGGGCGGTGCAGAGCCGCCAGCGCGTCGGCGCGCTGGTGGTCGTCGTACACGTGGAACTGCCACAGCCCCAGCCAGACCATGGCGCTCATCAGCACGAGCGCGACCAGGGCAAGCCCGAGCGCCCGCAGGAACCGCATAGGTCAAGTCTGCCAGCAGGGACGGTACGGTTACCCCTGCCGACGGCGGGGACCAGAGCCGGGGCTCGCGCGGGATCGAGGACTCAGCAGGAATGCACATGAAGGCGACCGACCAGTGGTACTCCGAGCGTCTGGAGCAGCCCATCAGCCTCGCGCGGTGGGGCCACTACGGCACTCCGGTGCTCGTCTTCCCGACCGCGGGTGGGGACGCCGAGGAGATCGAACGCAACAACCTCGTCGCGGCCTGCGGCGACCTGATCGAGAGCGGTCGGATCAAGGTCTACTCGTGCGACAGCGTGGCCGGTCGGGCGATGATGGCCAAGGAGGGCTCGGCGGAGCACCAGATGTGGCTGTTCAACCAGTTCCAGGAGTGCGTGATCAACGAGGTGGTGCCGGCGATCCATGCCGATCTCGGTGGGCACGCGCAGCCCGTCATCGTCGCCGGCGCCTCGATCGGCGCCTTCAACGCCCTGGCGGTGCTCTGCCGGTATCCGCACGCGTTCGGCGCGGCCATCTGCATGAGTGGGACCTACCGGGTGCAGCGCTTCTTCGAGCCGTCCTTCAACAACGACCTCTACCTGTCCTCACCGCTGCACTTCCTGCCGCATCTCCAGGGGCCGCAGCTGGACACGCTGAGAACTCGGTTCGCGATCCTCGCTTCTGGGGAGGGCGCGTGGGAGAACATCGGGGAGTCCTGGCTGGCTGCCGACGTCCTGGGCCGGCAAGGGGTCCCCAACCGGGTCGACTCCTGGGGCCCGGAGTGGGAGCACGACTGGGGCACCTGGCTGCACATGCTGCCGCGCTACCTCGACGAGCTCTGCTGAGGCTTCGCCTCGATGACGAAAACGTGCGTGCCGGTATCCGTCACCTCGGTGAGCCTCAGTCCGGCAGTCTCCAGAAGGTCGCGGTACTCGTCCAGGGTTCGCTCTCTCCCACCGGGGCCGACGAGCATGTTGAGGTCTGAGAAGGCCGTCGTCACAGGATCGGCGCCCGCGCCTAGGATCTGCTCCACCAGCAGCAGGACCGCGTCGTCGTGCATCACCTCCTGACATCTGCGCAGGATGTCAATGGACTCCGCGTCCGGCCAGTCGTGGATGATCGCCTTCAAGACATAGGCGTCGGCGCCTGCCGGCACGGACTCGAAGAAGCTGCCGGCCACCTTCTCGAGCCGGTCGTCGACCCCGGCTCGCTCGAAGAGCGGGCCTGCTGCAGCAATCACGTCCGGCTGGTCGTACAGCACGCCGTGCACTGAGGGATACCGCTCGAGGACTGCGGCAAGCAGGGCTCCGACGCCGCCGCCGACGTCCACAACACTGGCGGAGCGGCCGAAGTCGTAGGCCCCCACCACCGCCTTTGCAACGCTGCTGGAGTTGCTGGTCATCGCCTTGTCGAACGCCTCCTGTTCGGCCGGCCGCTGCCGGCGGTACTCCCACACCGGTGTCCCATGGACGGCGGTGAACGCGTTCTCTCCGGTTCGCACGCTGTCGAGCAGCCCTCCCCAGGCCTGCCAGTGATTGGGGCGGCCGATGAACGACATCCACCCTGCCATCGACCCGGGGACGTCGGAGCGCATCAGCTCTCCGAGGTCGGTGTTGCGGAACCGTCCGGCGGGGTCGCGCTCATAGACTCCGACGGCTTCGAGTGCTCGCATCAGCCGAACCAACGTCGGCTCGTGGGTTGAAGTGGCAGCCGCGAGATCCGCCGCCGTGCGCGGATCAGCGGCGAGAAGATCCGAGATCCCGAGCGTGGCGGCTACGTGCAAAGCCTGCGACACCTGGAACCCGTTGGCCATCCGACGGAGCTGCTGGGCAGTGTTCATACCCGATGATGACCCAAATGCTCCGCCACGCGCCAGTGAGCGTCCGGGTCATCGTGCCAGCCGGGTCAGCAACAGCACCTCGGCCAGGCACGCCTTCTCGAAGTCGGCAAGGTGCAGGCTCTCGTTGGCCCCGTGCGCTCTGGTGTCGGGGTCCTCCACCCCGGTGATCAGGATCTCCGCGGCTGGGTACGCCCGGGCGAAGCTGGCGATGAAGTCGATGGAGCCCCCCACGCCGACCTGGACGGCCTCCTCGCCCCAGGCCTCGGCGAAGGCCAGCCGAGCTGCCGCGTAGGCCGGCCCCGATGTCGAGGCAGCGAACGGCTGCACGACCTTCCCACTCGTCACCGTCACCCGCGCACCCCAGGGTGCATGCGACTCCAGGTGCGACACCAGAGCATCCCTGGCGGCAGCGGGGTCGTCCTGCGGCGAGATACGCAGGGTGATCTTGGCGCGAGCGCGGGGGACCAGGTTCATCGCCGCCGTGTCGACAGCAGGAGCGTCGATGCCGATGACGGATACGGCCGGCCCGGTCCACAACCGCGACGTGAGGCTGCCGGTGCCGATGAGCTGCACCCCGTCGAGAAGACCGGCGTCCGCGCGAAACTGGTCGTCGCTCAGGTCCAGCGGCTGCGACGGGCTGCGGACCAGCCCGGCCACCGCGACGTCGCCGTTGTCGTCATGGAGGCTGGCGATGAGCCGGGAGAGTGCCGTCAAGGCGTCGGGCACAGCACCGCCGTACAACCCGTTGTGCAGCGCGTGATCCAGCGTCTGGACCTCGACGACGGCGTTGACGCCGCCGCGCAAGGAGATGGTCAGGGCCGGAACTCCGATCCGCCAGTTCGTTGAGTCCGCCAGCACGATCACGTCGGCCGCCAGCCGCTCCCGGTACCGGTCGAGGAAGGCCGGCAGCGTCGGCGACCCGGTCTCCTCCTCGCCCTCGACCAGCACGGTCAGCCCGACACCCATGTCGTCGCCGAGCGTGCGGAGGGCGGCCAGGTGCAGCGCGATGCCGGCCTTGTCGTCGGCCGCACCGCGCCCGTACAGCCGTCCGTCGTGTTCCGTCGGCTCGAACGGGTCGGAGTCCCAGTCGGGCCGGTCGCCTGCGGGCTGGACGTCGTGGTGCGCGTACAAGAGCACCGTCGGGGCACCGGCCGGACCGGGTCGGTGACCGAGGACGGCGGGCTGCCCGTCGTCGACACGGAGTACGTCGACGTCTCTGAGCCCGGCTTCGCGCAGCAGTACGGCGACCCGCTCGGCACTTCGGGTCAGATGGTGGGAGGCAGCCGGGTCCGCCGATACCGAGGGGATGCGGACGAGGTCCTCGAGATCGTTGCGAACGGACGGGAGGACGGCCGCGAGCCTGTCCCGCAACGACGCCAGAGACGGGCGCGGGCTCATCCGGCGAGCAGCTGCAGGTCGGTGGCGAAGCGGTCCGTCATCTCGAGCGTTGCGCTCAGGTCGCGGTGCCGCACGATCACCATGCCGTCGGAGATCAGCGTGGCGCGCCAGTCCCGTCGGTGCGCACCGACCGGTAGCAGGTCGAGCGCGACGACTGCCTCGCCGTACCGCGCCAGCAGCTGCTCCAGTCCGTCGATTTGGTAGATCCGCCCCTCTCCGCGGGCGCGCTTGAAGACGCTCGCGGCGTTGAACCGCCGCTCGAGCGACTGGGAGACCCGGCCGTGCACCACCGCGTCCGCCCAGCCGACGAACAGGTCGGCGTTCGTCACGTAGTTCATCACGTCGACGGTGCGCCCGCCCGGAGGACGGGCGCCGATCTCTCCGAACACCACCTCCCCGTCGCTCTTGCGGTACCACTCCATGTGCGTGAAGCCGGAGCGGAAGCCGAGTGCGCCGATCACCTCCCGGCCCATCGCGATGCCACCCTGCAGCTCGGGCGAGGAGAGGTCGCGCAGCGCCACCGTGACCGGGCTGACCCACTCGTGGCTGCGGGCCTGGAGGGGACGCGGCCGGTACCAGCACACGTTCTCGAAGAGGATGTCGCCGTCGGCGCACACCGTGTCGTAGGTGAACTCCTCGCCGTCCACGAACTCCTCGACGCTGACCTCGGCGACGTGCCGCACGAGCGACAGCACGGTGCCCAGCTCCTCGGCGGAGTCCACCCGGTAGGTGTCGGCGGATCCGGCGCCGGCTATCGGCTTGACGATCAGCGGGTAGCCGATCGACTCGGCTGCTTCCCAGGCGCCCGCCACCGTCGAGGTGCTCGCGTGCCGCGGGGTCCGGATCCCGGCGGCGTCGAGGACCCGTTTCATCTGCTCCTTGTCGCGGAACGGCAGTGTCTGGTCCACGGTCATCCCGGGCAGCCCGAACGACTCGCGGATGTGCGCCGCGAGGATCATGTACGGCTCCCAGAGACACTCCACCTGGTCGATGCGCACATGTCGGGCGAGCCCGTGCAGGGCAGCGAGCACGGCGCCCTCGTCGGCGAGCGAGACGTGCTCGTAGTGCGCGAGCGCCTCCCGGGCAGCCGGCGGCAACGCGTGCTCGGGCTGGTCACCGACCCCGACCACGGTGGCGCCGACGGCTGCCAGCCCGCGGGTGAAGTACGCCATCTCCACCGGGAACCCCGGCGACAGCATCACGACGTTCATCCCGCCTCCACCAGCTCGACGTGGATCCCGCTGACGATGCGGCGCAGCGCCTCCCGGACCACCTCGGTCTCCGGGTGGCGGACGGTGACCCACCCCTCCCCCTCGTAGCCAGCCGACGACTGCTGGCCGATCCGTGGCAGTCGCGCCTCCACAACCAGGTGGCCGAGGTCGCGTTGCAGCTCCTCCACCCCGCGGACACCTCCGACCTGTCCCTTGCCCTGCCCGCGCAGGTACGCCGTCCCAGCGGCGTACTGGCGTTCCGGCGCCGAGAAGGTATCCAGCACGACCAGCTCGGCCCACACGCTCTGGAAGTCGACGTCGTGGGCGTAGCCCAGCATTGACGTGATCTGCGCGCCGGGCGGACGGGCCGCGACCTCCGAGACCGCGATCGAGCCGTCGGGTCGCTGGAACCATTCCATATGGGTGAGCGAGTCCCGAACGCCGAGCGCCCGGAGGGCTTGCGGCCCGATGCTGCGGATGCCGGCGTACTCGGGCCCGGAGATGTCGCGGGGCAGCAGCACGGTCCACTGCACCCATGGGTTGCGCAGCACGTCGAGCGGTGGCGGCAGGTAGTCGGAGATCGACGCCCAGACGGTGTCGGGGCCGACAGTGATGCTGTCGAAGGAGTGCTCGTCGCCGACCAGGAACTCCTCGAGCAGGGCAGGATCATGCGGGCTCGGCTGGATGGCGCTCAGCCACCCACCTAGGGCGTCGGGGCCGTCCAGACGGTAGGTCGCCTGTGCTCCGGCGCCGGCGGGTGGCTTGGCGACCAGGGGAAAGCCCACCGCCTCGGCGAAGCCCCACGCGTCGGCTGGACCCGTGACCAGCCGGTGCTGGGCGCAGGGGATGCCGGCGGCCCGCAGGACGGTCTTCATGCGGGCCTTGTCCCGGACGTTGAGCGCTGTCTGCTCGTCCATGCCCGAGATGCCGAGGCCCTCCCGCACCTGCGCCAGTGGGACCTGCAGCTGCTCGAGCGCGGCAACCAGCCGTTCCACGCGGCCCATCTGCCCGCCCAACCCCGCCACCGCAGCGGCGATCTGCCGGGGGTCCAGCGCATCCTCGATGCGCCAGTGGCCGGCGAGGTGTTCGCGCAGCTCGGGCGCCAGTTCGGAGGCAGGGGCGGTGGTGATGAGTCCCAACGAGACGCCCGGCAGTCGGGCCGCCGCCGCCACGAAGCGCGTGGTGGCCTCGAGAAGGAACGGTGCGACGAAGGCGGCGACGACCATAGGGCTGGACGCTACGCCAGACCAGGGGGCTAGCATGCCGCGGGTGAACGTCGTTTTCGTCGAGCCATTCTTCCCTCCCAACCAGCGGGAGTTCGTGCGTGCGCTGGCCGAGGTCGGCGCGACGGTCATCGGCGTCGGCGAGTACCCGGTGGACTCTTTCGACGACGACCTGTTGAGCCGGATGGCGCACTACCACCAGGTGCCGAGCGTGATCGACGTCGAGGCGATGACCGGCGCCGTCCGCTGGGTCCAGTCCCAGGTCTGGGTCGACAAGCTGGAAGCGACGATCGAGGCACACACCCTGGCTGCCGCGCAGGTGCGGGAGAATTGCTCGATCCCCGGGACATCCGTGCGTACGACGTGGCTGTGCCGCGACAAGCCCTCCATGAAGGAGGTCCTTCGGTCGGCGGGTGTGCCGACGGCGGCATCGACGGCCGCGGACACTGCCGGTGCGGTCTACACCTTCGCCGACTCTGTCGGCTTCCCACTGATCCTCAAGCCACGCAGCGGGGCGGGCGCTCAGGACACCACGCGCGTCGACAACGCTGCCGAGCTCGACGCGGCCCTGGCGTCGTTCGGCGGCCAGCACGTCGCCTCCATCGCCGTCGAGGAGTTCGTCGAGGGGCACGAGGGTTTCTACGACACGGTGTCCATCGACGGTCGGCCCGCCCTAGACTTCGTCTCGCACTACTACCCGAACGTGCTGGAGGCGATGCGCGCCCGCTGGATCTCGCCGCAGTTCGTGACGACGAACCGAGTCGACTCGGTGACGGACTACGGGCAGCTGCGCGAGATGGGCAAGCGGGTGAACGAGGCGCTGGGGATCGGAACCAGCGCCACCCACATGGAGTGGTTCTTCGGGCCAAAGGGTCTGCGATTCTCCGAGATCGGATGTCGGCCCCCCGGTGTCGGAGCCTGGGACCTCTACTCCGCCGGGAATGATTTGGACGTCTACCGCGAGTGGGCGAACGCCATCGTGCACGGCACCGTCAACGCGCAGCCCTCGCGACGATTCGCGAGCGGCATCGTCGCTTTGCGCCCCGACCGCGACGGCCAGATCAGCGGATACTCCGGGGCGGAGCAGATTCAGGCGCGGCACGGCGAGTGGATCATCGACGCCCATCTCCCGGGTCCCGGGACCGCCACGCAGTCCGTCGCTGCCGGCTACATGGCGAACGCGTACGTCCGCATGAGGCACCCCGACTACGACGTACTCCGCGGCATGCTCGACGACGTAGGTCGGACCATTCGCGTGCACGCGCAGTGAGCACCGCATGCAGCTGACGCTGCTGGGGCCGCAGCGCCGGCCGACGGTGAACCAGGTGCTCCCGGCGCTCGATCCCGATGCGCCGATCGCCACGGTGACCGCAGGTTGGCAGGAACGCGAGCCCGACGACGACGAGCTGGACGCCCTCCTCGGCGGTCGCAGCGTCAATCTCGCGCTCTATGGCCGCTGGCTCGACGTCCGGGAGCGCGACCCGGAGTTCGCCGCCGCAGAGCTGGAGCACCGCATCGCCGTCGACGAGCTTCGGTCGCTGCACCTCGTCCAGCTCGAGGCGGCGCTCGGTGCTCTCGACGCCGTCACCCAGCGAAAGGGCGAGCGACCGGCCGCCGTCGAGGCGGCGCTGTCCGACGCCGACGCCGTCGTCCGGCTGCTGGACGACAGGCACCTCGCCAGAGTCGCGGAGGCGAATGCGAGCTTCACCTCCGCTTGTCCGGCTGCGGAGCGCCCGGTGGTCGCCGGGCACCGCGAGGTGGTGCGGCGCATCCTCGATCAGGCGGGCGCCTTCGTCGTCGCCGGTGGGCACGTCGGTGCGATCCTCCAGACGATGCAGCTCTTCGGCGTGGCGCCGTTCGTCCCACCCGCAGTCGTGGCCTGGTCTGCCGGCGCGATGGCTCTGACCGACCGCGTGGTGCTGTTCCACGAGCGTACGGCGCAAGGCCCGACGCCAACCGAGGTCTACGACTACGGCTTGTCGTTGATCCCAGGTGTCGTGCTGCTGCCGCATGCCCGCCGCCGGCTTCGCGTCGACGACCCGGCGCACATGGCGGTGCTGGTCCGGCGGCTAGCGCCGGCGCGGTGCGTCGTACTCGACGACGGGTCGCGGCTGGACATGAGACCGGACGGCGAGCTGCCGCCGGACGCCCGGGTGATCGGCGCCGACGGTCGCATCTCGTCGCTGGAGGAGCGATGAGTTCCGGCGCCCCGACGCTGGCCACCCGTCGGCTGGCGATCAACCAGCTGCGGGAGCGGATGCCGCTCGACGAGTCTGACGTCACCCGTTTCCTGGCAGACCGCACCGCGCCGATCGTGGAGGGCGCCCGGTGCACGTTCCTGTTCCGTGGCGAGGCCGACGAGGTGCACCTCGTCCAGCGCATCGTCGAGCTGCCCAACCGGCTGCCCCTGCGGCGGGTTCGTGGGACCGACCTGTGGTATCTCGTGCTCGAGCTGCCGACGGGCTCGCGGGTCGAGTACCAGATCGAGACCCGGCGAGGCGAGCAGTACGAGCGCTTCAACGACCCACTCAACTCGGCACTGTCGCACAGTCCGCTGGGAAGCTCGTCGGTCTGTTTCGCCTACGGCTACGAGACGCCCGAGTGGACACACTTCGACGCCGAAGCCCGCCCGGGCGAGCTGACCGAGCTTGTCATTCCCAGCCGCGCGCTGGGCCGGGACTGCCACGTGACGCTGTACCTCCCGGCGCGGTTCCACCGCACCGCCAAGTACCCGCTGCTGATCGTGCATGACGGCGCCGACTTCCTGCAGTACTCGGCCGCCAAGACCGTGCTCGACAACCTCATCCACCGCCTCGACGTCGCGGAGATGGTGGTGGCGTTCACCCAGCCCGGTGACCGGCTCGTCGAGTACGCGAACTCCACAGCGCACTCTCGCTTTCTCACCCGTGAGCTGGTTCCGCGCCTGGAGGCCGACTTCCCGCTCGCGGGCCAGCCCGGGGGCCGGTGTCTGCTGGGGTCGAGCTTCGGGGCGATCGCGTCGCTGTCGGCAGCGAGCCGGTCACCGGACACCTACGGGTCGTTGGCGTTGTTGTCCGGCTCGTTCGTCTTCACCGACATCGCCACCGACCACGGTGGCGGACCGGCTTTCGACCCGGTGGTGAAGTTCGTGAACAGCTTCCGCGCCCGGCCCCGGCACGTCGCGGACCACGTGTTCATGAGCTGCGGGGTCTATGAGCCACTGATCGTGCCCAACCGGGCGATGGTTCTCACCCTGGAGGGCGCCGGAGTGGCCGTGCGGTTCGT
>JBBQKY010000023.1:0-20667 GCA_038327385.1 Propionibacteriales bacterium | reverse complement strand
AGTTAAGCCCTTCAGCGCCGATGGTACTGCATGCGGGAGCGTGTGGGAGAGTAGGACGTCGCCGGACATCCTTCCAGTACGGGCCGCCTGCGGGCGGCCCGTACTTCGTTGTGTGGCCGCACCGTGTGGTGTCGATTGCCGGGCGACACTTCCGAAGAGCACTTCCCGAGAGCACTTCCCGAAGAGCAGAGGGGCGCAGCTGATGTCCGACAGCGGGCGGTCCGGCGGCAGGTCGTCGGGCGGAGGAGCGTCCCGCGGTAGGTCGTCGGGCGGAAAGTCGGTCGTCGGCAGGACCTCCGGTGGGCGGCGATCAGGTCCACCGCCGCCCCGGCAACGAGGTGACCAGGGCGCTGCTCGACCCCGCAGTACCGCAGGTGGGTGGCGCCGAGACGACCTTCCGGCTGCCGAGCGCACCGAGGTGCAGCGACGCTACGATGGACCGCCCATCCCCGACGACATCACGGGCAAGGAGCTTGACCGGTTGGTCTCGAACCAGCTGAAGTCACTGCCGGAGAAGCTTGCCCTGCGGGTAGCGCGGCACCTGGTCGCGGCGGGTCGGCTGCTGGAGTCCGACCCGGAGCTGGCCTACGAGCACACCGTCGCGGCTCGCGCCCGCGCGGCGCGGGTGGCCATCGTGCGGGAGGCAAGCGGGGAAGCTGCCTACGCCGCCGGACGGTTCAAGGACGCGCTCTCCGAGCTGAAGGCGGGGCGGCGGCTCAGTGGCTCCGCTCTGTACCTGCCGATGATGGCAGACTGCGAGCGCGCGCTGGGGCGCCCGGAGCGAGCCCTCTCGATGGCGAAGGACCCGGTCGTGGAGACCCTCGACGAGAGCGGACAGATAGAGATGCGCATCGTCGAGTCGGGGGCGCGGCGTGACCTGGGCGAGACGGGAGCCGCGGTTCGCACGCTCGAGGGACGGGAGCTGCGGTCCCGGACCCGGGCCGACTGGTCCCCCCGGTTGCGGTACGCCTACGCCGAGGCGCTGCTCGCCGACGGACAACGCGACCTGGCCCGGGAATGGTTCGAGCGGGCCGCCGGGGTCGACGTCTTCGACGTGACCGACGCCGCCGAGCGAGTGATCGAGCTCGACCAGCAGCTGCCGGGCTGACCGGGGCGCCGCCGCCTCGTCGACCCGCGTGGACCGGGTTCCGTCCACAGCGGCAGCCAGCAGCCGGCACCGTCCACAGGACCGCGTGGTCTGGATCGTCACCGAGAGCCGCGGCACCGAGGATGGTCAGCGGAGGTGAGGCTCGTGACGCCAGGCGTCAACCCAGCAGACGGCCCGTCGGACATCGGTGCCGCTCGCAACGTCGTTGTCCTGTGCGGCCGCGTGTCGACCGTCCCCGACGAGCGCACACTGCCGAGCGGCGACATGCTCGTGATGACGCGAGTCGTGGTGGATCGCGATGCACCGGGCAGCGGACGCTCAGGGGGAGGCAGGTCGAAGCAGCGGGTGGACGCGATCGACTGCGTGGCCTGGACTGCGCGCGTCCAGCGGTCCATCCGGCGCTGGCAGCCCGGCGACGGCGTCTACGTGGAAGGAGCCATCAGGCGGCGCTTCTACCGCGGCGACCATGGCCTGGTGAGCCGGGTCGAGGTCGAGGTGACCCGGGCCAGGCGCCTGAGCACCGCCGGGAGACCGAAAACGCCGCCCTCTTCACCGGGAGGGTCCGTGCCGAGCTGAGCCTCACGCCGACACCTCGTCCTCGAAGACGCGCATCACCAGACCCGTCCTCGGTTTCGGGCCGAACGACGTCGACTTGCGTGGCATCACCTTGGCCGCTCGCGCCACGCTCATGACCTGCTGGACCGTCGTCGGGTGCAGCAGGACGGCCACCCCGTCGTCGCGATGAGCGGCCTCAACCGTCTGGGCGACGCTGTGGTGGTAGCCGATGCGGTCCTCGGTGACCGACCACGCGGGAAGCAGTCGCTCATGTAGCAGCTCGACGTCCGTCACCGACTCGCCGTCGGGCCTCGGCAGGCGCACGGTGCGCTCGACAGCTCCGTTGGTCAGCACGATCTCACCCAGGCTGCGAGGGGGCCGTGGCGGGCTCCCTCGCAGTGCCACGATGTCCCCAGCGTCGAATCCAGCGGGCATGGACAGCGCCGCGAGAGCCACTTCGGCGATGCTGCGGTGGATCGCCTCGAGGCGAAGCGGGTACCGCGACTGGTCGACCAGCAACGCCAGCCCCTGGTCCCAGGGGCCGGCCCCTTGCCCCGCCGCCCGGTACCGGCGCTGCAGCTGGTGGTACATGGCATAGCGGTGGTGGCCGTCCGCGATGAGAGCCTGGTGGGGTTGGAGGCCCCTGTGGATCGTCTCCAGTGTGGCGGCGTCGGTGACCGGCCAGACCCGGTGGGAGCTGCCGTCGCCCGCCACGACGTCCACGAGCGGCACCGTGTCCCGGGCAAGCTCGACGGCCTCGCTGGCCGCCGGATCCCCGTCGTAGACCAGCAGGATCGGTTCGAGGTTCGCCGGCGCCGCCACGACCATCGCCAGCCGGTCTGCCACGATCGCCGGGATGACGTCCTCGTGAGGGAGCACGACCCGCTCTGAGCTCTCCGGAAGCTGCAGCGCTCCGATGAGACCGCAGACCCGGTGAGTAGCGTCGCCGTACTCGTAGACATAGAGTCCGGGCTCACGCTCGGTCACGAAGACCGTCTGGGCGCGCCACCGGGCGAGACGCCTGGCCGCTGTCACGTACGGGTCGTCCGAGCCCAGCGGCTCGTGGACGAGCCGGGGAAGCACCAGTCGGACGATGTTGCGGGGATGGGACTGCAGGAGGGACTCGATCATGGCGCGGTCCATGACGTCGTACGGTGGGCAGGTCGCCTCACCGACGTCGTCGACGACCGCCGGGTTGAACCGCATCGCCCGGAAGGGCCGTAGCGACAGGCTCGCCCGGGCGGTGGTGTGGGGTGCGGGCACGGTGCATCGTACGGCGGTGGAGCGCTCGACGAGAGATGAGGTGAGACGACGTGACGGACCCGCCGGCTGAACCGGTCACTCTGCAACGCTCGCGCCAGCCGCTCTGCTCGGCCTACGACTGCGCGATGCTCGACCTCGACGGCGTCGTCTATCTCGGGAAGAACGCGATCCCGCGGGTGCCCGCGATCTTGCGGCAGGTTCACGCCGCGGGCATGACGGCTGCGTACGTCACCAACAACGCGGCGCGGACGCCGGACGCGGTCGCTCGCCATCTTCGTGACATCGGGGTGGATGCCGAGGCGAGTGATGTCGTCACGTCCGCCCAGGCAGCCGCCCGCGAGCTGGTTGGGCTGGTGGGCACCGGGGTGCCCGTCTTCGTGGTCGGGGGTGAGGGGATCACTGCCGTGCTGGGCGACGTGGGTCTCCGCGCCGTGAGCACAGCCGACGACGAGCCGGTCGCGGTCGTCCAGGGATTCCATCCCGACGTCGGCTGGCGCGGGCTGGCGCAGGCCGCCTACCTGGTGGCGGCAGGCCTGCCGTGGGTTGCGACGAACCTCGACATGACGGTGCCGACCGCCGAGGGCATCGCCCCCGGCAACGGCACGCTGGTCGCCGCCGTCGCGGCGGCCGGCGGACGACGCCCTGACGTGGTCGCCGGCAAGCCGTACCGCCCGCTGTTCGACGAGACGGTACGACGGACCGGCGCCCAACACCCGCTCGTCGTGGGGGACCGACTCGACACTGACATCGAAGGCGCTCGCACCTGCGGCGCTGACTCGCTGCTCGTGATGACCGGGGTCACCGATCTGACGGCGCTGTGCTCGGCGCAGCCGGGTCGACGGCCGTCGTACGTCGCGTGGACCCTCGCCGGCCTGCTGACCTCGCACGAGCCTCCCGACCGGCAAGGCGCCTCCTGGCACCTGGACGGCTGGTCCGTGACGGCTTCGGCGACGTCACTCGTCGTCGACCGGAGGGGGAGCGACCGTGATGCCGGCCTGCGGGCGGTTGTCGCGGCCGCCTGGAGCTGGCACGACGGCCAGGGTGCTGAGCCGAGTCCGGCTACGCTCGACGTGTCGGGCGCCGTCGAGGCACTCGAAATCAGCTAGCCGACCGGTGCCGCGTGGGAGACTTGGACACCGCGCGGCACGGAGCGGATGGCAAGCGAGCGGATGGCAAGCGGAGAGGAGTCGGCGATGACCCAGACCAGCGCCCACGAACGCATCGAGGCGGCGGTAAGCCGGCTCGACGAGCTGGCCGAGCACGACCTGCCGGACCAGCTCGCGGCGTTCACCGAGGCGCAGGCTCTGCTGGCCGCCGTCCTCGACACCGAGGATGGCCCGGCAACCGCCTCGTGAGGTCGTCATAGCCCGTCGTCAGCGACTGGACGTCGAGCTCGTGCGGCGCGGGCTTGCCCGCAGCCGTGACCATGCAAGTCAGCTGATCGCCGCCGGCCGGGTCAGTGTCGCCGGGGCGGCCGCCACGAAGCCCGCTACCGGTGTGACGACCGACGCGGCTGTCGTCGTCGCACCCGACGACAGCGGACCCGACTACGCGTCCCGCGGCGGCCACAAGCTGGCGGGTGCGCTCGCCGCGTTCATGCCACGTGGGCTTCGGGTGCCCGGACGGATGGCTCTCGATGCCGGGGCGTCGACCGGCGGCTTCACCGACGTGCTGTTGCGCCACGGGGTGGCAGCGGTGACGGCGGTCGACGTCGGGTACGGCCAGCTCGCCTGGCGGCTCCGCTCGGATCCACGCGTGACCGTGCTGGACCGTACGAACGTCCGGGACCTGACTTCTGCCGCGTTGCCCGCTGAGCCGCAGCTCGTGGTGGCCGACCTATCTTTCATCTCCCTGGTTCTGGTGCTGCCCGCCCTCACGCGCATCACGGGTCCCGACGGCGACCTCGTGCTGATGGTGAAACCGCAGTTCGAGGTGGGCAGGGCACGTCTCGGCAAGGGAGGAGTCGTCCGAGACGCCGAGGACAGAGCGGGCGCCCTGCTGTCGGTGGCAGCGAGCGCGGCCGGCCTCGGCTTCGGGGTGGCCGGTTGCTGCGCGAGCCCGTTGCCGGGGCCGGCAGGAAACGTCGAGTACTTCCTCTGGCTGCGCCGCGGGGCTCCGCCGGTGGACACGGCAGCGATCCATGCCGCCGTTTCTGCGGGTCCGCAATGAGAGGCTAGGACGGTGACCACCGCTCCCGACCCGAACAGCCCGGCAGCCGGCCGCGAGCGCAGGGTGCTCCTGATCACCCATACCGGCCGCCCGGCGGGTGTCGATGTCGCCCGCGAGGTCACCAAACGGCTCACCGACGCGGGGATCTCGGTGCGGATGATCGAAGCCGAGGCCGCCTTCCTCGGCTTTCCCTCGGCCGCGATCCCGGCTGGCGAAGATCCGGGTGCCGGGTGCGAGGTCGCCGTCGCCATCGGCGGCGACGGCACGATCCTGCGCGCGGCCGAGGTCACTCGCCCGAGCGGCACCCCGGTCGTCGGCATCAACCTCGGCCACGTCGGATTCCTCGCCGAGGCCGAGAGCGACGACGTGGAGGCGACGGTCGGCGCACTGGTGTCGTGCTCGTACGTCGTCGAGGAGCGCATGACCCTCGACGTCAACGTGGTGTGGGAGGGAGCGGTCATCAGCACCCAGTGGGCGCTGAACGAGGCGAGCGTCGAGAAGGCCGCCCGTGAGCGGATGCTGGAGGTCGTCATGGAGGTCGACGGCAGACCGCTGTCGCGCTGGGGGTGCGACGGCGTGGTCTTCGCCACGCCCACCGGCTCCACCGCCTACGCGTTCAGCGCCGGGGGTCCGGTGGTGTGGCCGCAGGTCGACGCCCTGCTGCTGGTGCCGCTGAGTGCGCACGCGTTGTTCGCCCGCCCGATGGTGGTGGCACCGACGTCCCTGCTCGCCGTCGAGGTGCGGGCCAGCACCCAGGGTGGTGCGGTGCTCTGGTGTGACGGCAGACGGACGCTGGACCTGCCCCCCGGTGCCCGCATCGAGGTCACCAAGGGCGAACGGCCGGTTCGGCTGGCCCGGCTGCGTCAGGCACCCTTCGTGGACCGGCTGGTCGCCAAGTTCGACCTGCCGGTGAGCGGCTGGCGCGGTGCGGCTGAGCGACGCCGTCACCGGGTGGAGGCGGAGCCCGGCGACGATGCTTGAGGAGCTGCACATCTCGTCACTCGGGGTCATCGACGAGGCCACCCTCGAGTTCGGGCCTGGTCTGAACGTCGTCACGGGAGAGACCGGAGCCGGCAAGACGATGGTGGTGACCGCACTCGGGCTCCTGCTGGGGGCGCGGGCCGACGCCGCCCTGGTCCGGCCCGGCGCGTCCCAGGTCCGCGTCGAGGCGCGGATCGACGTGAGCGGCGACCATGCCACGGTGGCCCGTGTCGAGGAGGTCGCGGGCGTACTCGACGACGGCGGTCTGATCGTCGGGCGCGCGGTCTCCGCCGAGGGCAGGTCACGGGCGACGGCAGGCGGCGCCGCGGTGCCGGCCGGAGTCCTCGGCTCCCTCACTGGCGCGCAGCTGGTGATCCACGGTCAGTCCGACCAGCAGCGACTGCTGCTGGCCGCCCGCCAGCGCGACTGCCTGGACGCCTTCGGGGGCACGCCGCTCGCCGAGGCGCTGGAGCGCTATCGCGCCACGTATCAGCAGCTCAGGCAGGCCCGCGAGCGGCTGCACGAGGTGGTATCGCTGGCTCGTGAGCGTGCTCAGGAGGCGGACCTGCTCCGCCATGGGCTCGGGGAGGTCGCCGCTGCCGAGCCGCTGCCGGGCGAGGACCGCTCGCTCGTCGACGAGGAGCTCCGCCTCGCCCACGCCGACGGCCTGCGCACCGCCGCCGAGCGGGCCAGGGTGGCGCTGGCAGGCGACGACGCCGGCCTGGGCGAGTCCACCTTCGGCCCGGCCGACGCGCTCAGCATGGTTGCGTCGGCTCGCAAGTCGCTGGACGAGGAGCGCAGCAACGACCCGGCTCTCGCCGCTCTCGCCGACGCGCTGACCGCGGCCTCCTACGCCCTCACCGATGTGGCCGCCGACATCACGTCGTACGCCAGCGATCTCGATACCGACCCGGCGCGGCTGGCCGCGGTCTCCGATCGCCGGGCCGTGCTGGCTGCGCTGACCCGGAGGTACGGCGACTCGGTCGACGACGTGCTGGCCTGGGCCTCGACCGCGGCGGCTCGGCTCGCGGACCTGACCGACGACGACGAGCGTGTCGAGCGGTTGCGAGCAGAGGAGCAGCGGCTGGCCGACCAGCGCGAGCGGCGGGGGTCGCGCCTGAGCGCGCTTCGGCTGGCAGCCGCCGGCGAGCTCGCCGCGCTGGTGACCGCCGAGCTGGCCAGTCTGGCGATGGCGCACGCCGTGTTCCAGGTCGACGTCACCCGGTCGGTCGAGCCGGGTCGGCACGGCTTCGACGACGTCGCGTTCACGCTGGCCACCCATCGCGGTGCGACGGCGGTCCCGCTCGCGAAGGGTGCCTCCGGAGGTGAGCTGTCGCGCGTCATGCTCGCCCTCGAGGTGTGTCTCGCGGGCAGTAAGCCGCCCGCGACGATGGTCTTCGACGAGGTCGATGCCGGAGTCGGTGGGAAGGCTGCCGTGGAGATCGGTCGACGACTGGCGCGCCTCGCAACCTCGTCCCAAGTCATCGTGGTCACCCATCTGCCGCAGGTAGCCGCGTTCGCCGACCGCCATCACGTCGTGGTGCGCAGCAGCGACGGGTCGGTCACCACGAGCGGCGTCACAGCCCTCGACGAAGCGGGCCGGCTCCGCGAGCTGTCGCGCATGCTGGCGGGCCTCGAGGACTCCGCGACCGCGCTCGCCCACGCGGGTGAGCTGGTGGAGCTGGCCCGGGAGTCCCGGGGCGGCTGAGCGCGACTCGCGGCGTATATCCACCGATCGGCATGACCGGTCAGCGAGGATGGCACCCGATGAAACTCACCACGCTGCGCAGGTCCCGCCCGAGATCACTTCCGGGGATCACCACCACCGCCAGGGTCGACCGTCGCACCAGCAGCCTTGTCCGACGGCTCAACCCCGGGGAGATCGCCGTTGTCGACCACGTGGACATGGACCGCGCGTCCGCTGTCGCCCTCACCGAGGCCGGGGTCGTCGCCGTCGTCAACGCGGCGCCGTCGGTCAGCGGCCGCTATCCCAACCTGGGGCCGCAACACCTCGTGGAGTCCGGCGTGGTGCTCGTCGACGATGCCGGTGGACAGCTGATGACGGCGGTCCAGGACGGCGCCGTCGTGCGGCTCGACGGGGAGACCCTCTACCTCGACGATCAGGTGGTGTGCTCCGGCCGCCGCCAGGACCGCCGGACGGTTGCTGAGGCGATGGAGGCTTCGAGGAGTGGTATCGCGAGCCGGCTCGAGGCGATGAGCGCCAATGCCGTCGAGTTGCTGCGCCGCGAGAGCGACTTGCTGCTCGACGGCGCGGGGGTTCCACCACTCACCACGCCGATCCGGCATCGCCACGTGCTCGTCGTGGTCAAGGCCTTCGACTACCGGCGAGACCTGGCCGCGTTGAAGACGTACGTGCGCGAGAACCACCCGGTCCTCATCGGCGTGGAGGCCGGTGCCGACGCCCTGCTCGAGGCGGGGTACCACCCCGACGTCATCGTCTGCGACGGAGCCGACATCTCCGACATCGCCCTGCGCTGCGGTGCCGAGATCGTCGTCACCTCCGGCCCCGACGGGCGAGCCGGCGAGGGGGAGCGCGTGGACCGGCTGGGCGTGCGGCACACCACCTTCCACACTGGCTGTCCCGCCGAGGATGCCGCCATGCTGCTCGCGCACGCAGGCGGCGCGGCGCTGATCGTCACGGCAGGGATGCCGGCGGGGCTGGAGGAGCTGCTCGACAAGGGTCGCTCCAGTATGGCCAGCGCCTTCCTCACCCGGGCCTCCGTCGGCTCGCGAGTCGCCGATGCGCGCGCCGTCGCGCAGCTCTACACCCACCGCATCCGCGGCTGGCTGGTGCTGCTGCTGGTGCTGCTTGCGGTCGCAACGGTCGCCGCCGCCATCGCCACCACACCCGTGGGCCAGGACTGGGCGGAGCAGCTCCGCTCGTGGCTGGTGCAGAGCTACGACTGGGCCCGCGGGGAGCTCCCGTGATCGCCCTTCGCCGCTACATCTTCGCGGTGGTGGCCGTCTGTGTCGCCTTCGCCGCCGGCATCGCGCTGGGCAACGGCCCCCTGCAGGGGCAGTCCGGCGGCGACCAGCACGTGTCGCTCGCCGCCGCGAACGCCCGGCTCAGCGACCGGCTGGCTGGGCTGCGCCGCTTCCGCGCGTTCGACACGGCGCTCAGCTCCGTGTCCCGGTCTGCGCTGCTGCACGCCCGGCTGGCCGGGCAGGCTGTCGGCCTCTTCGTCCTGCCGGGAGTCCCGGACCGGACTGTCTCGGCGATGTCCGCGGCCTTGGCGCAGGCCGGCGGGGAGGTCGTGGTGCTCGCGCGCCTCACACCGACGCTCGTCGACCCGGGCAAGAAGACGTACGTCGACAGCGTCGCCACCGGCTCCCTGCGGGGGGCCACCGACCTCCGGTCCGCTGCTCGCTCATCGACGTACCAACGGATCGGTGCGCTGATCGCCCGCGCCTACGCGGGCGCCGGCGACGCGCTGGCGGTCGACGGCGAGGCAGCCAGGATCGACGCCCAGCTGCGGGGCGCGCGGCTGGTCTCGCTGCAACAGCCGCTCCAGCGCCGCGCCAGCGCCGTGGTCGTTCTCACGGCGGGCGACCACGGGTCCGCAGAGTCTGTCTACGCCGCGCATGACATCGAGGTGCAGGTGGTCGACGCCCTCGCCGGCGGCGCGGACGGCCTGCTGCTTGCCGGCCCGGCGTCCTCGAGCGACGTCGGCGGGCTGGTCAGCGACGTAAACCTCAGCAGCACCATGACCCACGCGGTCGCAACGCTCAACGTGATCGACCTGCCGGCCGGCGTCGTCGCGGCGGTGGGAGCGCTGGCAGCGGCCGTGGACGGTCAGCCGGCAGCCTGGGGCATGCGCGGCAGCGTTCCCGCACTCCCGCCCGGGTTCGCCAGTGGCGGCTGAGGCCGTCGCCCACCCATCGCCGTGCGTCGGCGCGCTGGTTTTCCCGCGGGACGGATGCTTGATAGATTTGAACCCCGTGGACAGGCGGGCTCTCCCGCCGCACTCATCCGCGGGAGTCTGAAGTGGGCGCTGTGAACCCGACGAGACACGTGTTCGTCACCGGCGGAGTCGCCTCGTCGCTCGGCAAGGGCCTGACCGCCTCCTCACTCGGCAGGCTGCTGAAGTCACGCGGACTGAACGTGACGATGCAGAAGCTCGACCCGTATCTGAATGTCGACCCCGGCACGATGAACCCCTTCCAGCACGGCGAGGTGTTCGTCACGAACGACGGTGCAGAGACGGATCTCGACATCGGCCACTACGAGCGCTTCCTCGACGTCGACCTCTCCCAGAAGGCGAACGTCACCACGGGCCAGGTGTACTCGTCGGTGATCGCCAAGGAGCGCCGCGGAGACTATCTCGGCGACACGGTCCAGGTGATCCCGCACATCACCAACGAGATCAAGTCCCGCATCCGGGCGATGGCCGAGCCAGGCGTCGACGTCGTCATCACCGAGATCGGCGGCACCGTGGGGGACATCGAGTCACTGCCCTTCCTCGAGGCCGCGCGGCAGGTACGGCACGACGTGGGCCGAGCTCACGTCTTCTTCCTGCATGTCTCGCTCGTGCCGTACATCGGACCGTCGGGGGAGCTGAAGACCAAGCCCACCCAGCACTCGGTGGCCGCGCTGCGCTCGATCGGCATCGCCCCCGACGCCATCGTCTGTCGGGCCGACCGGGAGGTCCCGGCCGCCGTGAAGCGCAAGATCGCCCTGATGTGCGACGTCGACGACGAGGCGGTGGTGGCGGCCGTCGACGCACCCTCCATCTACGACATCCCCAGGGTGCTGCACTCGGAGGGACTGGACGCCTACGTCGTGCGGCGGCTCGCGTTGCCGTTCCGCGACGTCGACTGGCGGGAGTGGGACGAGCTGCTCAGCAGCGTCCACCACCCGGAGGAGGAGGTCACCGTCGCCTTGGTGGGCAAGTACGTCGACCTGCCGGACGCCTACCTGTCCGTGTCGGAGGCGCTGCGCGCGGGAGGTTTCGCGAGCTCCACGGGGGTCAAGATCCGCTGGGTCGCCTCCGACGACTGCGAGACGCATGACGGCGCTGTGGCGCAGCTGTCCGACGTGGACGCCATCTGTGTCCCGGGTGGCTTCGGAGTCCGTGGCATCGAGGGGAAGGTCGGAGCGCTCACCTACGCCCGGCGGGCCAGGATCCCGACGCTCGGCCTCTGTCTCGGACTGCAATGCATGGTGATCGAGTTCGCCCGGAGCGTCGCTGGGCTCAGCGATGCCGGCTCGACCGAGTTCGACCCCTCGACGAGCCAGCCGGTGATCGCCACGATGGAGGAGCAGAAGTCCATCGTGAACGGCGCCGGGAACCTGGGCGGCACCATGCGGCTCGGCTTGTACGCCGCGGACCTGGCGCCCGGCAGTGTCGTCGAGGGAGCGTACGGCGTGAGCCAGGTGGCGGAGCGCCACCGCCACCGCTACGAGGTCAACAACGCCTACCGCAGCAACCTCGAGCTCGCCGGCATGGTGTTCTCCGGTCTCTCGCCCGACCGTGAGCTCATCGAGTTCACCGAGCTGCCCCGCGACGTCCACCCCTACTACGTCGGGACCCAGGCGCATCCGGAGCTGCGCTCCCGCCCGACCCGCCCGCATCCGCTCTTCCGCGGGCTCGTGGAGGCGGCGCTCGACCGCCAGCGCGAGCTGCGGCTGCCCGTCGACGAGACCGGGCTGCGTCGCAGTGTCGTGGAGGCAGTCACCTGAGGCCGGCGCTGGCCGATGCCGACATGTCCTGGCCGGTGGTGGCTACCACCGACATCTACCAGGGTTACGTGATCGGGGTGCGCCGCGACACCCTCCGTGCCAGCGATGGCAGCACGTTCGACCGCGACGTCGTAAGCCACCGTGGCTCCGTGGCGGTGGTCGCGCTCGACGACCAGGAGCGGCTGCTCGTCGTGACGCAGTACCGCCACCCTCCGCAGCGGCGGCTGGTCGAGCTGCCCGCCGGGCTGCTCGACTTCCCCGGTGAGGACCCGGAGGACGCCGCGAAGCGGGAGCTTGCCGAGGAGGGTCACGCGCGGGCTGAGCACTGGTCGAGGCTGCTGGAGCTGGTGCTGAGCCCCGGCGTCAGCGACGAGGTGATCACCATCTACCTGGCGGAGGGGGTCGACGCCAGCGACGTGCCGGCGGGTTTCGTCGCCGAGCACGAGGAGTCGACGATGACGCGCGAGTGGGTGCCGCTCGCCGACGTGGTGTCCGCGGTGCTGGCCGGTCGCGTGACGAACGCCGCGCTGGTCGCCGGTGCGCTGGCCGCCTGGGTGCAGCGCCCCCGTCCCGGAGCAGAGCCGACAGCCGAGGGACTGACTCCCGAACCAGCCTCCGAACGATAGGATCTCAGGCGTCCGCGGACCGCCGCGGAGGCTATCGGTCCGGAGAGAGGCGCGACAATGCTGGTCGGCGTTCCCAAGGAAGTCAAGAACCACGAGTACCGGGTGGCGATAACCCCCGCGGGGGTGCATGAGCTCGTGGACCACGGCCATGAGGTCGTCGTCCAGGCCGACGCAGGCGTCGGGTCGTCGATCACGGACGAGGAGTTCGCCGCCTCCGGGGCGAAGATCCTGCCGGATGCGGACGACGTGTGGCAGGCGGCGGAGCTCATCCTCAAGGTGAAGGAGCCGATCGCCGAGGAGTACGACCGGATGCGCAGCGGCCAGACGCTGTTCACCTACCTCCACCTGGCCGCCTCACGCCCCTGCACCGACGCCCTCCTGCGGCAAGGGGTGACCTCGATCGCCTACGAGACGGTCCAGACGCCGGACGGGGCGCTTCCCTTGCTGGCTCCGATGTCGGAGGTCGCCGGCCGACTCGCCCCGCAGGCGGGCGCGTACCACCTGATGCGGCAGGGCGGCGGTCGCGGCGTCCTGATGGGAGGCGTCTCCGGCGTCTACGCTGCCAAGGTCGTGGTGATCGGCGCGGGAGTGTCAGGGATGAACGCGGCGGCTATCGCGCTCGGCATGCAGGCGGAGGTGCTTCTGCTCGACCGCAACATCGAGCGGCTGCGGCAGGCCGACCGGATCTACCAGGGCCACCTGCAGACCATCGCGTCGAACAAGTTCGAGGTGGAGCAGGCGGTCCTCGACGCCGACCTCGTGATCGGGGCCGTGCTGGTTCCGGGGGCCAAGGCGCCGATGCTGGTCTCCAACGAGCTGGTCTCGCGGATGAAGCCAGGCTCGGTTCTGGTCGACATCTCGATCGACCAGGGCGGCTGCTTCGAGGACTCCCGCCCCACCACGCACGACGACCCGACATACATCGTCCACAGGTCGGTCTTCTACTGCGTGGCGAACATGCCCGGCGCGGTTCCGCACACGTCGACGTACGCGCTGACGAACGTGACCCTGCCGTACGCCGTCTCCATCGCCGACAAGGGCTGGCGCAAGGCGCTGCAGGACGACCACCCGCTGGCACTGGGCCTGAACACCTACGGCGGGGAGCTGACCTACGCACCGGTGGCAGATGCCCACGGGCTGAGCCACCGCAGCCTGCAGGAGGTCCTCGGCTGACGACGGCAACGGGGGCGGCCCCGCTCGAGGCGGCCACCCGTACCTACCTCGACCACCTTGCCGTGGAGCGGGGTCTCGCGGCCAACACGCTCACGTCGTACCGGCGCGACCTGCGCCGCTACGTCGACTTCGCGCAGCAGCAGGGCGTCGGCGACGTCGATGAGCTGACGCAGCAGCACATCTCGGAGTTCCTCGCCCGGCTGCGCGAGGGCGACGACGAGCATCCGCCGCTGGGAGCAAGCAGCGCCGCCAGGACGGTGGTCGCGGTCCGCGGGTTCCACCGGTTCGCCTTGCGCGAAGGTCTGAGCGACGTCGACCCCGCGAGGCGGGTGAAACCGCCGGTGCCGGCCGCCCGGCTGCCGAAGGCCATTGCCCTGCACGACGTCGAGGCGATCCTGGCCGCGGCCGGTGCCCGCGGATCGACCCTCGACCTGCGTAACCAGGCCCTTCTCGAGCTGCTCTACGGAAGTGGCGCCCGCATCTCGGAGGCGGTGGGCCTCGACATCGACGACCTCGACATGGACGAGGCAGTGGTGCTCCTCGCCGGCAAGGGCGGCAAGCAGCGGCTGGTGCCGGTGGGCAGCTACGCGGTGCGAGCCGTCGGAGCGTACCTGGCCGCGGCGCGGCCCACGCTGGCCCGGCCGGGGACGGCGGGTCCCGGGCCGGTCTCGCGGCGGAGCGGGAGCGCGCTGTTCCTGAACGCCCGGGGTGGCCGGCTCTCCCGGCAGTCCGCGTGGACGGTTCTCCGGCGGGCGGCCGAGCAGGCGGGTATCACGGCTGCCGTCTCGCCGCACACCCTGCGGCACTCCTTCGCCACCCATCTGCTGGACGGCGGTGCCGACGTCCGGGTCGTGCAGGAGCTGCTGGGCCACTCCTCGGTGACGACCACCCAGGTCTACACGCTGGTCACCGTCGACCGGCTCCGCGAGGTCTACGCCACCGCTCATCCGCGTGCACTGACGTGAACACCCCCGTCGACGCCATGGCACCTGCATCAACAGGGTTGTCCCCAAGCTGGGACGGGCTGTGCACGTGCCGCTCACCGTCGTACACAGAAACGCTGCATACTTGTCGGCCCGGCGAACGACGGCCTACAGTCGGGGCGCCGGGGGATGTGATGAGCTGGAGACATGGGAAGTGCAGACGTGAGCGAGCCGACGTTCTCCCCCCCGCCCAAGACGCCAGCAGCCTCCTACCCCGTCTCGCCGCCCCTCGACAGCGAACAGCTCGCCTCCGTGACTGAGATCGCAGCGCCGCCGCCCAGCCCCTCGTCGACCGAAGAGGAGGCGGCTCTCGGCCCGACCGGCCGCCCGGTGCCCGCCTTCCCCGATCCTGCGCCGGTGGCGCTGCACGGGAACGCATCGGTGATCACGCTGTGCAACCAGAAGGGCGGTGTCGGCAAGACCACGACGGCGATCAACCTGGGTGCGGCGATGGCCGAGCTCGGCCGTCGCGTGCTCCTCGTCGACTTCGATCCGCAGGCGTCGCTCACGGTCGGTCTCGGCATGAACCCCAACCACGTCGAGCAGACGATCTACAACCTGCTGATGGAGCCCGAGGTCTCTCTCGACGACGTGGTGGTGACCACCGGCGTCGACGGTGTCGACCTGATCCCGTCGAACATCGACTTCGCCGCCGCGGAGATGCAGATGATCAACGAGGTGGCCCGGGAGCAGGTGCTGGCGTCGGCCCTCGCGCCTGCCGTGAAGCGCTACGACATCATCCTCATCGACTGTCAGCCGTCGCTCGGCCTCCTGACGGTGAACGCCCTTGCCGCTTCCGACGGCGTCATCGTGCCGCTGGAGTGCGAGTACTTCGCCCTTCGCGGGGTGGCGCTCCTCAAGAGCACGATCGCCAAGGTGCAGGCGAGGATCAACCCGCGGCTCTCGATCATCGGCCTGCTCGGCACGATGTACGACGGACGTACGCTGCACAACCGGGAGGTCTTGCAGACCCTGGTCGAGGGCTGGGGTGACGACGTCTTCCACACCGTGATCCGCCGTACCGTCAAGTTCTCCGAGTCCACCGTCGCCGGCGAGCCGCTGCTCGAGTACGCCAGCTCGTCGCCGGGCGCAGCAGCCTACCGGCAGCTCGCCCGGGAGGTGCTGGCGCGGTGCCAGGACCGGTGAGCCGGCCAACGTGACCAGGGACCGATGACGTCGGCCGGCGCCGAGGTGTCGACCGGATCGGCGCCGGCGGGGTTCGCGGTCCACCTCGACAACTTCGAGGGCCCCTTCGACCTCCTGCTGCAGCTCATCTCGCGGCACCAGATGGACATCTCCGACGTCGCCTTGTCTCAGGTGACAGACGACTTCATCGCCCACCTGAAGTCGCTCGGGGCCGAGTGGGAGCTCGACCCGACGACCGGCTTCCTGGTGATCGCCTCGACGCTTCTCGACCTCAAGGTCGTGCGGCTGCTGCCGTCCGCCGAGATCGAGGACGAGGGCGACCTGGCGCTGCTCGAGGCCCGCGACCTGCTCTTCGCCCGGCTGCTCCAGTACCGCGCCTTCAAGCGGGCCGCCGCACTCATGTCGGCCCAGCTGGAGTCGGAGTCGCGACGGGTGCCGCGCTCGGTGACGCTGGAGGAGCGGTTCGCCGCCGTGCTGCCGGACGTGCTGCTCACGATCGGGCCGGACGAGCTGGCCCGCCTCGCCGCTCGCGTCCTGGCGCCCCGGGAGCAACCGATGCTGGGCCTCGACCATCTGCACACGGCCCGGGTCAGTGTCAGCGAGCAGGCGTCGGCGATCGTAGCCCGGCTTCGCCGCCTCGGCTGCGCCACGTTCCGGTTGCTGGTCGCCGACTCGCCGGACACGCTGACCACGGTCGCGCGTTTCCTCGCGCTCCTCGAGCTCTTCCGGGAGGGGGTGGTCGCCTTCGAGCAGGTCAGCGCCTTCGGCGAGCTCAGCGTGCGCTGGACCGGTGCCGACGGCGACGGCGGTGACGTGGTCGTCCGTGACGAGTACGACGTGAGCCGCGACCCGGCCGACGACGGTGTGCCCGCGGAGTCGGTGACGGCTGCGGACATCGCCCGGCTCGCGGAGGGTGCCCGCGCCGGCGAGGAGCCTGCACGGTGACCATGGAGGACGCCTCTGCGCCGGACGTCCCGGCGGTGAAGCCGGCCCTGGAGGCCGTCCTGATGGTGAGCGACCTGCCGCTCGACGAGGCCGCGTTGGCCGGGGCGGTGCGGCGGCCGACTCGGGAGGTCGGCGAGGCGCTGCGCGAGCTGGCGGCGGAGTACAGCGACCAGGGGCGGGGCTTCGAGCTCCGCGAGGTCGGCGGCGGCTGGCGGTTCTACTCGCGGCCGGACTACGCCGACGTGGTGGAACGCTTCGTCGTCGACGGACAGCAGGCTCGCCTGACGACCGCGGCGCTGGAGACGCTCGCCGTGGTCGCCTACCGCCAACCGGTCAGCCGGGCCCGGGTCTCGGCCATCAGGGGTGTCAACGTCGAGGGAGTGATGCGGACGCTGGTGTCGAGGGGGCTGGTCCAGGAGTCCGGGGTCGAGCCCGAGAGCGGGGCTCACTTGTTCAGCACCACCGCCTACTTCCTCGAGCGGATGGGGTTGTCGAGCCTCGACGAGCTGCCGGAGATCGCGCCCTTCCTTCCGGAGATGGCCGATGTCGATGGTGCGCTGGATGCGGACCAACCCGGCTACCCTCTGGACGCATGACGGGCCAGGATGTTCCGCCGGGCGGCGTGCGGCTGCAGAAGGTCCTTGCTCAGGCCGGTGTCGCCTCCCGTCGGCGCTGCGAGCAGCTGATGGCCGACGGAAGGGTCGAGGTCGACGGAGTCGTCGTGACTCAGCTCGGCGCCAAGGTCGACCCAGAGGTGGCGGTGATCCGGGTCGACGGGGAGCGGGTGCCGGTTGCTGCCGCCCACGTCTACCTGGTGGCGAACAAGCCCCGCGGCGTAGTCAGCTCGATGGCCGACGACCAGGGCCGGCCCGACCTTCGCTCGCTGCTGTCGGAGAGAGCAGAGCGGCTGTTCCACGTCGGAAGGCTCGACACCGACACTGACGGCCTGATCGTCCTCACCAACGACGGCGAGTTCGCCCACCGGCTGGCCCACCCGTCGTTCGAGCTGAGGAAGACGTATCTTGCGCAGGTGGACGGTGTGCCGACGGGGACGACGCGGCGTGCGCTGCTCGCCGGGGTGACCCTCGAGGACGGGCCGGTGGCCGTCGATGCGGTGCGGATGGTGAGCACCCAGGGTGGCCGTTCCCTCGTCGAGCTGGTTCTCCACGAGGGCCGCAACCACATCGTCCGACGGCTCCTCGCTGAGGTCGGCCATCCCGTCCAGCGGTTGTCCCGGACGGCCATCGGCCCGGTACGGCTGGGAGATCTGAGGTCCGGTCAGGTGCGGGAGCTGACCACCTCGGAGCTGGGCACGCTGCTGGACGCGGTCGGGTTATGAGCCCGGGGGAGTCTGCCCGCGCAGGTTTGCCGGCAGGGACGGTGCTTGTGGTCGGGGCGGGCCTGGTCGGCACGTCGGTGGCGCTGGCGCTCGCACGGCGCGGCGTCGCGGTGCGGGTGCGGGACACCGACCCCGTGCATGCTGCCGTCGCCGCCTCCCGGCTGCGCGGCGCAGGGCCGTCGACCCCCACCGACCCGGCACTCGTTGTGGTGGCGACTCCGCCGGACCAGCTGGCGACCGAGATCGCGGCCGCACTGCGGGAGTACCCGTCGGCGGTCGTCACCGACGTCGGCAGCGTCAAGCTCGGGCCGCTGTCCGAGCTTCGCCGGCTCGCCGATGCAGCGGCGGCCACACCGGCACCCACCGCCGGTCGGCTGGACCTCGCCCAGTACGTGGGAGGGCATCCGATGGCGGGCAGCGAGCGGGCCGGCCCGCTGGCCGCGGCCGGCGACCTGTTCGACGGGCGGACATGGGCGGTGACTCCCCACGAGGCCTCGGCACCCGGGGCGACAGCGGCGGTCGAGGCACTGGTGTGGGCCTGCGGCGCGGTCGTCGTACGGATGACTCCCCGAGAGCACGACGAGGCCGTCGCCATGACGTCCCACCTGCCGCACGTGATGGCTGCGTTGACGGCCGGACGGCTGGACGGCGCGCCTGCGGCACACCTGGCGCTGAGCGGCCAGGGTGTTCGCGACGTCACCCGGATCGCCGCCGGCAGTCCGCAGATGTGGCGGCAGATCTTGGGGGCCAACGCGGCGGCGCTGCGGGGGCTGCTCAGCGACGTACGGCGCGATGTGGACGACCTGCTGGCAGCGCTGGAGACCGGGGACACGGCGGTGGTCGAGAGGCTGCTGGCCGCTGGTGCGACGGCAGCAGCCGCCATCCCGGGCCGGCACGGCGGTCCGGCCGAGCACCTGGCGGCCGTCATGGTGGCGATCCCGGACCGGACGGGAGCGCTCGCGGAGCTCTTCGAGCAGGTCGGGGCGCTGGGCGTCAACATCGAAGACGTGCGTATCGACCACGACCCGGCCCGCGAGTTCGGGCTGGTCGAGATCGACGTGTCGGCGCAGGCCGCGGCCGGGCTCGCCGAGTCCCTGCGGGAGCGTGGTTGGGCGGCCCACCGGTAGCCTTGCCTGCTATGGCTGTCGCAGATCCGGCGCTCGCGCACGTGGTGATCGCGATGGACGGCACCGCGGGGGCTGGCAAGTCCACGACGAGCCGGGCGGTCGCCAACGCGCTTGGTCTGCGCTACCTCGACACGGGTGCGATGTACCGCGCCGTGACCCTGGCGGTGCTGCGGGCCGAGACTCCGCTGCACGACGTGGCAGCGGTCGTGGAGCGGGCCAGCAGCGCCCGGGTCGAGGTACGGACCAGCCCCGCGGCACCGGCGGTCTACCTGGACGGCGACGACGTGTCGCGTGAGGTGCGCAGCCACGCGGTGACGGCGGCGGTCAGCCAGGTGAGCGCGATCCCGCAGGTCCGCGAGCTGATGGTGGCGCTGCAGCGCGACCAGATCGCCGACGGCGCGATCGTGGTGGAGGGGCGCGACATCGGGACCGTCGTCGTGCCGGACGCCGACCTCAAGGTGTACTTGACCGCCGAGCCGTCGGCGCGGGCGCGGCGGCGGGCAGCGGAGGCCGCCGGGGACGGCCGCGACCTTGCCGCTGTGGAGGCCGACCTCGCGCGGCGCGACGGCGCCGACTCGACCCGGCTCGTCTCGCCGCTCTCAGCCGCCTCCGATGCCGTGATCGTGGACTCGACGCATCTGTCCCGTCAGGAGGTCGCCGACATGGTTGTCGGCCTCGTCCGTGACCGATTGGCGGTGCGCAGTGGTGGTTGAGGCGACCGGCCGGCGCGACGTACCCGATGTCGACGACGTCGCCACCCTCCCGGAGCGCTGGATGTGGTTCGGCAAGCTGGCGGTCCGGGCGGTGTTGACGCGGTACGACGTGCACGTGAGCGGTGCCGACCAGGTGCCCGCAACCGGACCGGTGATCCTCGCGTCCAACCACATGGGCTACCTCGACGGGCCGCTGCTCTTCGCGACCTCGCGGCGCGGGGTCCACTGCATGGTGAAGGAGTCGATGTTCAGCGGGCCGATGGGCTTCGGCCTGCTGCGGATGGGCCAGATCAAGGTGGACCGCTACCACACCGACCCGCTGGCGGTGAAGCAGACGCTCCGGTTGTTGCGGCAAGGCGGCGCGGTGGCGATCTACCCGGAGGGTGCGCGTGGGCGGGGCGACGTGGTCAGCACGAAGGGTGGGGCCGCCTATTTCGCGCTGGTCACCGGGGCGCCGGTGGTGCCGGTGGCCTGCCTCGGCACCCGTGCGGACGGCGCGTCGCCCGAGGCGTACCCGCCGAAGGGCTCCCGGCTAGACCTGGTGGTGGGCGCGCCGCTGCACGTCGACGCCGTACCCTGGCCGAGGACCAAGGGGCAGGTTGCAGCGGTCCAGGACACCATCCAGGAGGCACTGTCGGCGCATGTGCGCTATGCCCTCGAGCTGACCGGCCAGACCCTGCCGTCGCCACCGAGCGCCGGATAGAAGCCGAGGAACCATGACGACTGACAGCGAACCCACGACGGCCGCCGGCCCGATCCCGGTGCTCGCGGTAGTGGGGCGGCCGAACGTCGGCAAGTCGACGCTGGTCAACCGCATGCTGGGTCGTCGCGAGGCCGT
>JBBQKY010000022.1:0-20696 GCA_038327385.1 Propionibacteriales bacterium | reverse complement strand
CAGGCTGCGAGCACCGACGTTGCAGGGCGGGCACGGCAGGTTGCTGGCGATCTTGCGACGTTTGCCGTTGCGCACCTCGTGGACGTCGTAGTACTGCGGGCGGTTCCAGTTCTCGCTGCGAATGCCCAGCATCTGACCGGTGTTGTAGAGGAACGACTCGTTGCGGACGCGCGTCTTGAACTTGAACTGGAAGGTCACGTCCTCCTTGCCGTCACCGTCGTTGTCGACCTTGATCTCGTAGCGGACGTCGTCGCCGAACTCATAGAAGTTCGGGCCGCCATCGGGCTTCTGCAAGGGGATGAAGTTGGCGATCAGCGTGACGGTGTCGGGCTTGTCAGGGCTGACGAACGCGTAGACGTCGGTGCTGTCTGCGACCGGGTCCTTGCTGACCTCTGGTGCTTCTCTGTGGGACGACACTTCACTTGCCTCCTGCGGCGTTGAGGATCCGGATGACGAGATCGCGGTCGCGGACGACGACCTCTTCGTCGCCGAACATGATGGAAAGAGAGTCCGACCTCGGGTCCTCGACGAGGACGACGACGGGCTCTTTGGCCGACTTCACACTGGGGACCGCGGCGGACGCGGCCCCGCCGCTGGTGGTGACGGCCACGGTGCCGGCGGCGGCGCCCGCCCCGGCCACGGCGAGGAACTTCCTTCTGCTGGGATCACTCATGTCTCAGTAGCCTCCAAGGGCATCAGCAGCGACCTCCGGATGAGGTGCCGAGAGGAGTCCGTCGCCAAACGGCAGCCGGATTGGACTAAACGTAACCTTTCTCACGATCCGACCAATCTGCTTTGACTCATGGCACTGGAAGTTCTCAGGAAGCGACTAACGCCCGACCCGTTCGCGGGTCCATGCCCGCAGGGCACGGACGGGACGGGGGCGCGCTCCCCGGGCCTGGGTCACCGTGTCCGGGGACTGGCTCTGCTCCCAGATCCGGCGCCACTGGGCCGCCTGCGGACCGGAGGGATCCGGCGTGGTCCCGGAGGCCACCCGGCGCTGGGACTCCCACCAGGTCGTGCGGTCCTCGTCGAGCAGGGCGGCCACCGCGTCCTTGATCCGTGGTGCGTAATCGCGCACGGACTCGTCCGGTTTCGGTCGCAGCGGCTCTCCGAACCGGATCGTGAGCTGGCGACGTCCGCGGCTGGGCCAGTTCTGCCCGCGCGGCATCGCCGCGAAGGTGCCGCGGTGGGCGATCGGGACGACCGGGACGTCATAGGTGTGGGACAGGAACGCCGCCCCCATCCGGAAGTGCTGGGTCCAACCGTCCGGCGAGCGGGTTCCTTCGGGAAAGATCAGCAGACTCCACCCGTCGTCCAACACCTCACGGGGCGTGGTGGCCATCGAGCCGCCACGTCGGTCGATCGGAAAGGTGTTGAACAGGATGGAGGAGCCCAACGCCCTCCACCAGGTGTCGAAGAAGTAGTCCGCGGCCGCGGCGACCGCTGTACGTCGTCGCCAGGCGTCCGGGAGGGACAGCAGGACCAAGGGTGTGTCGAGGTGCGAGGCGTGGTTGGCCGCGAAGATCACCGGGCCCTCGATCCGGTCCAGGATGTCCAGGCCGTGCACCCGGGTGCGGACCTGGGAACGGAAGACCGGCTCCAGTCCCACCTTCTGGGCGACCTCGCGCGCGGCGATGGCGGGCTTCTGGCGCGACCATTCCGAGGCAAAGACCGACGAGCGTCGCTCGGGCACCCACGGCTCCGCGGATCGCGGCACCTGGGCGCGGCGCCCCCAGCGCATCCCCTGCTTCATCTGGCGCACGTCGCGTACGCCGTCCCCGATCCAGGTCATCGCGACCTACCTGACATCCGCGATGAGGTGGGGCGGGTTGTGCAGGTAGGTGATCGACGGACTGGGGCCGACCGTCCCTGATGCCATCTCCAGGGCATCGGCGAGGGTCGTGGCGGCCCGAAAGCCGAGGTGTGCGGCGACCTTCCGGTCGGCACCGACCCAGATGATGTCGTCGCAGTGGTCCATCGCGTGAGTCGACCAGTACCACATGTAGAAGGGGTGCACCCCGTGGTAGGCGTGCGAGGTCCGGTAGAGGTGGATGTACCACGGATCTGTCGCGTACTGCTGCTCGTACTTCGCCTCGATCACCGCCGGGTCCGTCGACTCCGACAGCACCTCCTCGTAGAAGTCCACGTAGCTCGGGTGATGCAGCTGGTTGAAAGCCGGCTTCACCGGGTGGTACAGGATCACCGCGCCGCCCTTGCGGACGATCGGCTGCCCCCGGTAGGAGTTGAAGTAGTAGCCGAGACCCATACAGGTGGCGAGGATCGGGTTCATCGTGGAGTTCACGTTGTAAGGCCCCAGATACGGCACCCCCATGACCAGCACGTCGGACTGGCCCTGCACCTCGACGAGCTGTTGGCGGTGCACGTTGTCGAGCGTCTTCTCGTGGACGGCTTCGGTCTCCCCGGCGTGGACCCCGGTCAGCCCGTACGGCGCACGCAAGTCCTGGAACAGCTTGTGCTTGACGCGATCAGGCGCGACGGCCAGGCCACGGCGGATCGCCAGCATCGATGCCTGGTCCTTGATGCCCCACTCCCACTCGCGCTTGAGCAGGAACTCGTACGGCGCTGGGAAGACGTCGTTGTTGAGGGTCGTCTCGATCGTGAAGATGTTCAGGTGCTGCGCGAGCATCTTGCCCATCCGCCATGCCGAGTGGTGAAGATGGGACTTCTTGTAGTCCATGAAGGAGTGCGAGCGCACCATCGTCTTGGAGTTGTGGTGATGGCGCAGGCTCTTGTACGACGCCAGCCCGACCGGCACCGACTTGTGGCCGCCGTCCATCGCGACGAGGTTGACGTTGACGTAGACGAGCAGGTCGGACTCGCCGGCGCGCCGGTTGATCTCCACGTCCTCGCCCTGGTCGGTCAAGCCGACGTGCAGCAGGTTCGCATGGTCCTCGGCATCGTGGTTGTAGAGCAGGCCCTGGGGGTAGAACGAGCGGAACACCCGCTCCCCCACGATGTCCTTCAGCTCAGCGGCCGTCAGCCGCCGGTGCAGAGCGTTCGCGCTGATCAGCTGGACGTCGTCGACACCCGCCTCGGCCGCCATCGTGAGCACCGCTTCGATGATCCGCTGACGGATGTCGGGCTTGCGCATGGGAGGCAGCGGCAGCGACACGTCGTCGAACGCGATCGTCAACCGCATCCCCGGCCTCAGCAGCTCCGGCAACGGCTCAGCAGCCTCGGGGTGGAGAAGGGCATCCTGGATGGCCGCCTCGACGTCCGGAACGGCGGGCAGCGACTCGGGCGGATAGATCACCCGGGTCCCGAGCGGGAACTGTTCGAGCCGAAAGCCCTCCCCCTCGTGCACGACGATGGGCGGGGTCCGGTCATCGACCTCGAGAACGAAACCTGGACGACTCACCTGCTGCTCCTTGGGTCAAAGGCGACTTTCACGGTTCCGAGGCGGCCGGCGGAGTGCGCGTGGTCGAGGGCCTCCCGCCATCGGTGCAGCGGGTAGCTCACGACCGCCGAGGCGATCCCGCTCAGCGCGGGTTCGCCGGCAAGCTCGATGGCGATGTCGAAAGCGCCGCGTCCCTCGGCCGCCGGCTCACGGGCCGCCGATGCGTAGGACCCGACGACCTCGAGCTCGCGGAACCAGGCAGCGGACAGGTCTGCGCCGCTGGGCATCCCGGACATCACGACGCGGCCACCGGCCCGGGTGGCGTGCAGGGCGGTCTCGAGAGACTGCCGGCTGCCGACCGCGTCGATGGCGACGTCGACACCTCCGAGCAGGTACGACCTGGCGAGCTGCGGCTTGATGTGGAAGGCCTGCGTGCTGCGACGTACGCCGCGCAGCACCTCGTCGGGGCCGACCACGTCCGTGGCGCCCAGTGTCCTCGCCAGCTCGCGCTGATGTGCATGCTTGGCCACCACCGTGATCTGGCCCGCGGCAGTCAGTGAGCGCAGCGCGAGCGTGGTCAGCAACCCAACGGATCCGGCGCCGCTCACGAGCACGTGGTCACCACTCGCGACCTTGGCCCGCAGGGCGGTGTGCACAGCGCAGGCGATCGGCTCCACGAGCACCGCCTGCTCGTCGCTGAGATCATCCGGTACGACGTGCAGCTGGCTGCGATGGGCGGTGAGCCGCTCGCCCCACCCGCCTCCGGTGTCGGCGCAGAACCCCGTCTGCAAGCCAGGCTTGAGATGGCCGACGGTGATCCGGTCGCAGCGGTTCGTCAGGCCCTCCCGGCAGGAGCCGCACGGCTCGACTCCTCTGGCGGCGCACTGCAGGATCGGGTCGAGCACGACTCGGGTGCCGGCCGGGAGGTCCTCGCAGTCGGCTAGCAGCTCGGCGACTGTCTCATGACCCGGCACCAGCGGCAGCGAGACGAGACTCGAGAAGTAGAGACTGGTGCGGCCGGACAGGGCGCCGAGGTCGGAGCCGCAGATCCCCGACAGCCGGGACCGGAGCGGGACCCAGCCGTCCTTGCCTACTGCCGGCTCGTCGATGGTCACCATCCGCAACGGCGCGACGGGGCCGGACAGCACACCGGGGATGCGGCCGCCGACCGCTCGCGCGGCCAGGTGCCGCGGCACCGACCGGAACATCTCGAGCGCGAGCATCATGCCCGGTCACCCGTCGGGGCGAGCACCCGTGAGACGGCGCCGGCGGTCGACCAGTCGACGATCGGCCAGCGGCTCTTCTTCGCCTGCCGGTAGAGCGTGACGTCGGGCTGGACAGCTACCGGGTTCCCGACCGCCAGCAGCATCGGCAGGTCGGAGTGGCTGTCGGCGTAGGCGAAGCTGCGGCCCAGGTCCAGGTCGTTGGCGCGTGCGTAGGCGTGCAGCCAGGCAGCCCGCGACTCCCCCACCAGGGGCGGGTTGTCCAGGAAGCCGGTGCACACGCCCCGACTGTCCACCGACAGCCGGGCCGCTTCGATGTGGTCGAAGAGCGGCTGCAGCGGACGCGTCAGCGGCGCGATGGCACCGGTGATGAGCACCGTGCGGTGGCCTGCCGCTCGGTGCTCACGAACCCTGCGCACTGCGCCGGGCGACAGGCGCGCGAGAACATGCCCGCTGAGGACTCTGTCGGCGATCTCCTCGAGGTCGACAAGCCTGGCCCCTGCGTACTCCCGGTAGACCAGGCGAAGGAACGCTCCCCGCTCTCGACGCTCCGCCCGGACCAGGCCCGGCAGCCGCGCCGCGGCACGCCCGACCTCACTCAGCCGCTCGGCAGGGTCGAGGTCCTGCAGCCGCATCCAGAGGTAGGTCTCGATGACGTTCGACGAGAGCAGCGTGCCGTCCATGTCGAAGAGGGCAGCGATCTGGTGCTCGGAACCGTCCGGCGGCCCGAGGGCGCGCGGACCCGAGGCGGGTGCCGCCTGCCGGGCACGCCGCACCACGTCGTACTGGCGCAACGGCTCCGTCACCGCCGCGATGTGGACGGCGCCGAGGTAGTGGTCCCAGTCGATGACCGAGGTGTCGAAGCAGAAGGCGACCCGGTCAGCGGGGTGCAGGCTGGCGAAGAGCTCCATCGTGTTCTGGTCCGAGAACGCGAGCTCGGCCTGGGAGTACTCCCAGTACAGGTCGAGGTAGCGGCGGAGGAACTCCAGGCGCCGCCGCTGCGTCTCGAGCTTGCGGGCGAGATCGCGGGTGCGATCGTGTCGCGGCGCATGCGTGACCAGATAGTCGGCGGCCTGGTAGGCGCGCTCGCTGGTGATCAGCAGCCGCTGCACCTGCTGCGCACCGGGGAAGCGCCACTCCGGCAGCCTGACCGCGCCACGCCCACCCATGTCGAAAGGAAAGCGGTCGAAGTAGCCGCGGACGATCGCATAGAGGTGGACGAACGACAAGGGGTTCCGGGCGCTCGACGACACGTGGTACCAGCGCGGCTGGCCCGGCTCCGGCGTCTCGCCGAGCGCTGCCACGATCGCAGCCACCACCTGGTCGACGGGGACGATGTCGACGACGAGGTCCGGTGCCGCTGGGAACTCGGGCAGCTCGCCGCGGCCGTAGGCCAAGATCAACGGCTCCGCCATCTTGAAGCCCTCGATCCACCCCGGATGGGGCGTGTCCAGCGCCGACTCGATGATGCTGGGCCGAAGGATCGTGACCGGCGAGGTCGCCGCGTGCGCCTCGACGACTCGCTCGCCAAGCGCCTTCGTGAACGTGTAGCAGTCGGTCCAGCCAAGGCTCCGAGCCCGCTCGGCGCCGGTTCGGACCAGTTCGTCGTGCACCCAGGCACGACGTCTCTCCTCGGTTGCCGACGCCGCTGTCATCGGACCCGCCCGGCCATGCTCCTTCTCGGCCGCCTCGCGAAGCTCGGCCAGCTTCTGGGAGGTCCGGGACCTGTTCTCGATGATCTGGTGCTGGGCCAGGCCCCACACCAGCTCGCTCTCGAGGTCGACATCGTGCTCCACCCGGCGCTCCGCGACGAGGCCTCGCCGCCGGCCAGCGACGTAAGCCGTGGAGATGTGGACATAGTGGACGTGCGGCCCGATCTCCGCAACCCGCGCGAGCAGGTTGCGGGTTCCGACGATGTTCGTCGTGAACGCCTGGTCGACGGGTGGGTCGAACGAAACGTCGCCGGCGCAGTGCACGACGGCGGCGGCGTCCCCCGGAAGTCGCGGCACGCTCGCCAGGTCACCTTCGAGAACGTCGAGACGGGACTCGACAAGCTCGTCGACCCCGCCCGAGGACTCCACCACGTCGGCGAAGATCGGCTTGGCCAGCATGGTCTTGACCCGGTCCGTCGCGGACGCCGCTCCCTGCGCGCGGACGAGTACGGCGACCAAGGTGTCGGGCGCCTGGGTCAGCAGCCGGTGCAGCAGAGCCTCGCCGACGAAGCCGGTGACGCCGGTCAGCAGGATCTTCTTCCCGCTGAGTCGCTCAGCCAGCCGGACGCCTCCGACGTGCTCGGTCATTGACGCTCCCTCACCTCACTCTGCCGAGGCGGCGGCCCCGAAACACAAGCCCATCCTGCCCCATTGGGCCCCGATCGACGCCGCCTGCCCCGACCCGTCAGCGGCGAGCGACCTTCCAGGCAGCCGGGAAGACGAGGGCCGCCAGTGCGATCTTGGCCGCGTCGGTCAGCAGGAACGGGCGTACGCCCAGGTCGAAGGCCTTCGCGGGGCCAACGCCGAGGTCGTGGGCGAGCCAGGTCGCGCCGATGAGATAAATGACGATGCTCCCGGCCGCCATGAGGAGCAGCGTGCTGACAACGTGCCGGTCGGCGCCGCGGCGGGCGAGCGCTCCCACGAGGCCGGCCGCCACCACGAAGCCGATGAGGTAACCGAACGCCGGTCCGCCGACGCCATGCGAGTGAGCGGCGAACCACGGCACCCCGGCCATCCCGGCCGCGACGTACAACGCCATCGACAGGACGCCGCGCACGGATCCCAGAGCAGCACCGGTGACCAGGACCGTCAGGGTCTGCAGAGTGAAGGGCACCGGGGACAGCGGGGTCAGGATCGACGCTTGAGCCGCGAGCCCGGTGAGGGCGGCGCCTCCCACCACGAGCACCACGTCGCGGACGAGGGCTCCCGGCACGAGGTCGGCGAGGACGCGACGGTCGGCGAAGGCAACGGCAGAGGACATGCAAACTCCTCGATGGGAAGCGACACGGTGTTGTGGTGCTGCGCGACCTTATCAGCGCCCCTCCCCTCCCCTCCTGATTCGTCTGCGGTTCGGACTGGTATCCGCGCAGGGATGACGCAGACGAATCGAGGTTGTGGACAACCGTTCGCGTCGCCGGCCAAGTCGGCGCAGGCTTGCCCCGTCATGCCTTCCGTCCCCATCGATTCGTCTGCGATGCCTCTGCGTCGGGGACAGTCAGGAACGCAGACGAATCCGCGGGGCCGAGCGCTGCGGCTGATCAGCCTGAGGCAGCTCGCCGCGGACCAGCGTCGCGTCGTGAGCCGCGACCAGCTGCATCTGCTCGGCTGGTCGCACCAGCAGATCGAGCACGAGATCGTGACCGGGCGCTGGCACGCTCCGGCCCCTACCGTCGTCGCACTCCAGAACGCGCCGCTCGTCCACGACCAGCGCCTGTGGCTCGGCGTCCTGCATGCGCGTCCACACGGCGTGATCAGCCACGCAACCGCGTGCTCCGCCAGCGGCCTTCAGCGCTGGGACGCGGCGCTCATCGACGTACTCACGCCAAAGGGTGACCTGGTCGACGAGATCGCGGGGTTCAGGTTCCACCAGACACGTCGTGACTATGCGGCCTGGGTTCATCCCACCCGAGTGCCCCCGATGCTGACCATTGAACACGCCGCGCTGCTGGCTGCGGAGCGAGACCGCTCCGTACGGCGTGCAGTGGGCCGCCTCGCCGCCGTTGTCCAGCAGCGCCTCTCCACAGCGGGCCGGCTGGAGACGTCCAGCCGGGAGATCAACAAGCTGCGCCACGGCAAGGTCTTGCGACTTGCGCTCGGCGACATCTGTGGTGGCGCGCAGTCCTTCGCCGAGATCGACCTGGGCAGGCTGTGCGCTGTGGCGGGCCTTCGGCCGCCCGACCGGCAGCGGATGCGCCGAGACAAGACCGGCCGGCGGCGCTACCTCGACTGCGAGTGGGGGCTGCCCGACGGGCGGCTGGTGGTACTCGAGATCGACGGGTCTTTCCACCTGGAGACCGAGCACTGGTGGGTGGACATGAAGCGTGAGCGGGCCATCGTCATCACGGGCCGGATAGTCCTTCGCTGCAGTAGCCTCGAGATCAGGCTCGACCCGTGGGACATCATCTCGGACCTGAACAGCGTCGGCGTCCCCCACCTCTAGGCGATTCGTCTGCGAGGCTCAGGCGTGGTTCCCAGTCAGAACCGCAGACGAATCGAGAGGGGGGAGGGGGTTAGGCAGACTTCTTCTTCTTGGGCGGCTCTTCGCGGGGAACCAGAGTCGGGTTGACGTTGTCGACGACGACCTCCCGGGTCACCACCACCTTGGCGATGTCTTCGCGAGACGGGACGTCGTACATCACGTTGAGCAAGACTTCCTCGAGGATGGCGCGCAGGCCGCGGGCACCGGTTCCGCGCAGCATCGCCTGCTCCGCGATCGCGTCGATCGAGTCGGCAGTGAACTCCAGGTGCACGTTGTCGAGCTCGAAAAGCTTCTGGTACTGCTTCGTCAGCGCGTTGCGCGGCTCGGTGAGAATCCGCATCAGGTCGCTCTCCTGCAGCTTGTCGACGGTCGCGATCACCGGAAGCCGGCCGACGAACTCCGGGATGAGACCGAACTTCAGCAGGTCTTCGGGCCGGACGTCGGCAAACAGGGCGTCGATGTCCTTCCCCGACTTGATGAGCAGCTCGGCGGTGAATCCCAGGGACTTCTTGCCGGCTCGTTGCTCGACGATGTGCTCGAGGCCCGAGAACGCGCCGCCGACGATGAACAGGATGTTCGTGGTGTCGATCTGGATGAACTCCTGGTGCGGGTGCTTGCGTCCCCCCTGCGGCGGCACCGAGGCCGTCGTGCCCTCCAAGATCTTCAGAAGGGCCTGCTGGACGCCCTCGCCCGACACGTCCCGGGTGATCGACGGGTTCTCGGACTTGCGGGCCACCTTGTCGACCTCGTCGATGTAGATGATCCCCGTCTCGGCCTTCTTGACGTCGTAGTCCGCTGCCTGGATCAGCTTCAACAAGATGTTCTCGACGTCCTCACCGACATATCCCGCCTCGGTCAGCGCGGTGGCGTCGGCGATGGCGAACGGGACGTTGAGCATTCGCGCCAGCGTCTGGGCGAGGTAGGTCTTGCCGCACCCCGTCGGCCCGATCATCAAGATGTTGGACTTGGCGAGCTCGACGACCTCCTCCTTGCCCGGCCGTGGACCAACACCGGCCATCGACTGCACGCGCTTGTAGTGGTTGTAGACGGCTACCGCTAGGGACTTCTTGGCCGCGTCCTGACCGATGACGTACCCGTTGAGGAACTCGTAAATCTCCCGCGGCTTGGGCAGCTCCTCGAGGCCCAGCTCGACGCCCTCGGAGAGCTCTTCCTCGATGATCTCGTTGCACAGGTCGATGCACTCGTCACAGATGTAGACCCCTGGCCCCGCGATCAGCTTCTTGACCTGCTTCTGGCTCTTGCCGCAGAACGAGCACTTGAGCAGGTCACCGCCGTCTCCGATGCGTGCCACCTGCTGGATCTCCTTCATCGCGGTCGCGGTGCCCTCGACACCCTTGGCAGATTTTCAGTCTCGACGCTACCGCCCGGCAACGTCAACCGCTGGCATCTCGAGTCAGGCCGGCACGGGTGTCGCCTTCTGTGACTCCAGCACCTGGTCGATCAGACCGTACTCGATCGCCTGCTGAGCGGTCAGGATCTTGTCTCGCTCGATGTCGCGGCTGACATCCTCCATCGACCTGTTGGTGTTCTCCGAGATCATCTGCTCGAGCATCGTGCGCATTCGCAGAATCTCGTTGGCCTGGATCTCGATGTCGCTCGCCTGCCCGTAGGTGCCCTCGGTGTACGGCTGGTGGATCAGGATCCGGCTGTTCGGCAGCGCCATCCGCTTGCCCTTGGTGCCGGCCGCCAGCAGCACGGCGGCAGCTGATGCCGCCTGCCCCAGGCACACCGTCTGGACGTCCGGCTTGAGATAGCGCATCGTGTCGTAGATCGCGGTCAGCGCCGTGAAGGAGCCCCCCGGGCTGTTGATGTAGATGCTGATCTCCCGGTCGGGGTCCATCGCCTGCAGACACAGCAGCTGCGCCATCACCGCGTTGGCGATGTCGTCGCTGATGGGCGTGCCGAGGAAGATGATGCGGTCCTCGAAGAGCTTGGCGAAGGGGTCGATCCTGCGGACGCCGTACGACGTGCGCTCCTCCCACTGCGGGATGAAGTACTCGGCGCTAGGAGCCGTCAGGTGGTGCAGGGGGGTGGAGCTCATGGCTGGTTCCTCACTGGTCGGGACGTAGGAAGGCACTTCCAGAGTCACTCGAACCGCCCCTTGGGAGATCCGTCCTGACCGGCGGACACCTCGGTCGCTTGCGCGACGACATGGTCGATGAAGCCGTACTCCAGCGCCTGCTCAGCCGTGAACCAGCGGTCCCGGTCGGCGTCGCGCTCGACCTGCTCGAGGCTCTGACTGGTGTGCTTGCTGATGAGCTCGAAGAGGATCTTCTTGATGTAGAGCGACTGCTCGGCCTGGATCTTGATGTCGGAAGCGGAGCCGCCGAGACCGCCGGACGGCTGGTGCATCATGATCCGGGCATGGGGAAGCGCGTAGCGCTTGCCCTTCTCGCCGGCGCAGAGCAGGAACTGTCCCATCGAGGCGGCGAGGCCCATGCCGAAGGTGGCGACATCGTTGGAGATGAACTGCATCGTGTCGTAGATAGCCATCCCCGCATCAACCGACCCACCGGGGCTGTTGATGTAGAGGAAGATGTCGCGCTTGGGGTCCTCGGCGTTGAGCAGCAGCATCTGCGCGCAGATGGCGTTGGCGTTCTGGTCCTTGACCTCCGAGCCCAGGAAGACGATGCGCTCCTTGAGCAGACGCTGGTAGATGTGGTCGTCGAGGCCTGCTGGGCTGTCGCCGCCGGCAGCCTCGATCATCGTGGAAGCTGGGTCTGTCACGAATCCGACACTAGCGGCAGGGTCGGACAAAGCCACGGTGACGCTTGCTCTGTTCGCGCACAGCGCAGCGGCGCTGACCCCGAGGTGCCCGTGCTCAGTCCTGCTTCGCCTCGTCTGCCATGACCACGTAGTCGCTGGCGATCACCACGTCGGCCGCGGCGTCGGTGGCCGGCACCGGCGGGGCCTCTTCCTCGTCCCCGGCCTCCGGCGGCTCGGCGTACGTGCCGTCGGGGAGGAGCATTGCCAGCTCGACGACGTTGCCTGCACCGTCCTTCACAACGGCGCTTTCCACCAGATGAGCGAGGGCCTTGCCCCGTCGTACCTCCCCGATGATCTCCGGCAGGTGGTTGTTGTCCATCGCGAGCTTGACGTACTGCTCGGGGCTGACGCCGGCCTGCTGGGCTCGTCGCATCAGCTGCTGGGTGAGGTCCGACTCGTCTACGCCCATCTGCTCGACCTGAGCGATCTGGTCGAGGACGAACTGGGCCACCATCGCCTCCCGGACCCGGGTGTCCAGCTGCTCGTCGAACTCGTCCGGAGTCTGACCCTCGGACTCCAAGAACTCGGTCATGCTCATGCCGGCATAGGACAGCTGCTCGGAGAGCTGCTGGCTGCGGCTGGACTTCTCGTCCTCCACTGCCCCGTCAGGAAGCGGCACGTCGACGACCGACAAGAGCTTCTCGAGCACGGCATCGCGAGCGGCGGCTGCCTGGGTAAGACGGGCGGAGCGGGTGACCTGGTCGCGGAGGTCGGCTCTCAGCTCCTCCACGGTGTCGAACTCCGAAGCCGTCTGCGCGAACTCGTCGTCGAGCTCGGGCAGCTCCTGCTCCTTGACGGCCGTGACCTTGACGGTGACGTCGACGGGTTGGTCGCGGTACTCCCCGCCTACCAGCGTCGACTCGAAGGTGGCTTCCTCACCTGCCGACAGTCCGTCGAGCGCCCCGTCGAGGCCTTCGAGCATCGTGCCGCTGCCGATCTGGTAGCTCATGCCCGCAGCCTGCGCGTCGGTGATCGGCTCGCCGTCCTTCGTTGCCGCCAGGTCGATCGTGACGAAGTCCCCGGTCTGCGCGGGACGCTCGACGGGGTGCAGGGTGCCGAACCGCTGGCGGAGGTTCTCGAGCTGCTCGTCGACGTCGCTGTCCTTCACCGACAGCTCCTCCACCGATGCCTCGAGTCCGTGGTACTCGGGCAGCTCGATCTTCGGCAGTACGTCGAGCTCGGCGGTGAACGCCAGCGTGGTGCCGTCCGCTATGTCATCGACCTGAAGCTCGGGCCGGGAGAGCGGGGTGATGTCGTTCTCGTCGAGGGCCTTGGAGTACAGCTCCGGCAGCGCATCGTTGACCGCCTCGACAAGGACCGTGTTACGACCGACGCGCTGGTCGATGATCGCCGTCGGGACGCGTCCCTTCCGGAAGCCCGGCACCGAGATCTGTTGGCTGATCTTCTTGTACGCCGCGTCGAGGCTCGGCTTGAGCTCGTCGAAGGGCACCTCGACGCTCAGCTTGACCCGCGTGGGGTTGAGGCTCTCGACAGCGCTCTTCACAAGCCGTTCTCCTACATCGTGGTGTGGTGATCCGGTCAGCGGGTCGCCCTCCGGACGACCGAGGCGACTCAGTCGGGGCGACAGGACTCGAACCTGCGGTCTCCTGCTCCCAAAGCAGGCGCGCTAGCCACTACGCTACGCCCCGGTCGTTCAGCGCCCGAGTCTAGACGAGAGCGCTCTGAACTCCCACTCGCCAAGTCGCCCGTGGCCAGCAACCGCCACCACCACGCACATGCGCGCAAGCAGTCGCCGTTCGTCGCGAACGGGCGGAAGGAGGATCAGCCTGGCCGTTGGGCCGGGGTCGGGGCTGGGGTACGACGAATGGCCGGCGCTTACCCTGGGCGCCCAGAGTCGAGTCGTCGTACCAGCCGGACCTCCTCCAAGGCCTCGCCAGCCGCCACCCACTGGCTGCTGGTGCCGTCCGGACGCCAGCCATGGTCGGCGTACCAGCGGCGCGCCCGGAAGTTGTCGCGGAGCACCCACAGGCCTGCCACGGAGAAGCCGCGCGCCCTGAGCCGGTCGAGAAGGGCGGCGTGGACGGCGCCGCCAGCCCCGCGGCGCTGGACGTCGGGATGGGTGTACAGCGCATACAGCTCCCCCCACCCGGCAGTGTCCTCGCGAGGGTCGGCGTCGTGCTGAGCGCGGTAGCCGCCGCCGATCGCATAGCTGGCGATCGCGCCGTCGACTTCGGCGAGAAGGCAGCACATGTCGCTGTCCGGCTGCGCTATGCGCGTCACCCAGCGTTCGCGCATCGTGGCCGCATCCAGGGTGCTGAGGTAGGCGTCCGGCACCAGTCCTGAGTAGGCATGCCTCCAGGTCGCGGCGTTTATCGCGCCGAGCCGGTCGGCGTCTTCTGCCGTCGGCACCCGGACCAAGACTTCGCGGCCACCATCAGCAGGACCGCCTGTACGGTCCCCGCCAGGGACGTTGGCTCCCGCTGGCTCCGGCATGACACCATGTTGCCGCGTGCTCAGGCGCCTTGAAAGCTCGGCCTGAGCGATCGCGCGGGTGTAGCTCAATGGTAGAGCCCCAGCCTTCCAAGCTGGCCATGCCGGTTCGATCCCGGTCACCCGCTCCTGCGCTACATGACGAACTGCCCACCCGGCTCCGGGGGCCGGCACGCTAGCATCCCCACGTGAAGGTCCTCGTGACCGGCGGAGCCGGCTACATCGGCAGCACGATTGCGACCGCTCTGGAAGCCGCAGAGCACACGCCGGTGATCCTCGACAGTCTGGTGACCGGTCCTCGCCAGTTCACCGCCGGTCGGATCTTCTACGAGGCAGACATCGCGGATCGGCCGGTGCTGACCCGCATCGTGCAGGAGCATCCAGAGATCGCGTGCACCATCCACTGTGCAGCCAGCATCGTCGTCCCGGAGAGTGTGGCAAAGCCGTACGCCTACTACCGCAACAACGTCGCGAAGTCACTCGAGCTCTTCGACACTCTTGTCGAGCTCGAGAGACCGCGGGTGGTCTTCAGCTCGTCCGGCTCGCTCTACGCGCCGAGCGAGACGTTCGAGGTACACGAGGGGTCGCCGCTGGCGCCGACGTCGCCGTACGCGCGAACCAAGTACATGATGGAGACGGCGATGGCCGACATCGCCGCGGCAACGGACCTCCGGGCGATCATGCTGCGCTACTTCAACCCGATCGGTTCTGATCCGGAGTTCCGTTCGGGTGTTTACGACAAGGTGCCTAGTTTCGTGCTGGGACGCCTCGTCGCTGCGGCTCGCGGAGACATCGACGGCTTCGCCATCACCGGTACCGACCTGCCCACGCGCGACGGCACCGGCATCCGTGACTACATCCACGTGTGGGACTTGGCGCAGGCGCATGTCGTGGCCGTGGAGCGCTTCGACGACGTGCTGACCGCCGAAGGTGCGACGTCGACCGCGATCAATCTCGGCACCGGCTCCGGCACGACGGTGCGCGAGCTGCTCGCGTCGTTCGAGCGGGTGTATGGCGCGCGTGTCCCGACTCGCGAGGTACCGCCGCGACCCGGTGACGCGGTCGGCGCATTCGCCAACGTCGACAAGGCCAGGCGGCTGCTGGGTTGGCGTACCCAGCTCGACCTTGATGACGGCATTGCCAGCGCGTTGGAGTGGGGCCGTCGACGCGACGCTGTTCTCAACCGCACCTGACGAGTCCGGACGGCCGCGGGCGACGCGAGCAAGCAACTCAGCCTGCTCGCTGCCGGAACCACTCGATCGTCTGCAGCAGGCCGTCGGTGGCGGCCACCTGGGGAGACCAAGACAGCAGATCGCGAGCACGACTGATGTCGGGGCAACGCCGCTTCGGGTCGTCGATCGGGAGCGGCACGAACTCGAGGCGGGAGCTGCTGCCCGCCAGGTGGGTGATGCGCTTGGCAAGCGCCAGCACAGTGAGCTCGTCTGGGTTTCCGATGTTTACCGGGCCGGGGTGTTCAGACATCGCCAACGCCAGGAGGCCGCCCACGGTGTCGCTCACGTGGCAGATGGAGCGTGTCTGCGTTCCATCACCGGCGATCGTGAGCGCCTCCCCAGCGAGTGCCTGGACGATGAAGGTCGGCACGAACCGGCCGTCGTCGGTGGCCATCCTGGGTCCATAGGTGTTGAAGATGCGCGCGATGCCCGTCCGCACATCGTGGGCGCCGCGGTAGGCGGTAGTCAGGGCCTCCGCGAACCGTTTGGCCTCGTCATACATGCTGCGAGGACCCACCGGGTTGACGTTTCCCCAGTAGTCCTCCCGTTGCGGGTGTTGCAGCGGGTCGCCGTATACCTCGGACGTCGAGGCGAGCACGAACCGCGCGTCGTTGCGCTGGGCCAGCTCCAACGCGTTCGCCGTTCCGAGGCTGCCGGCGCGCAACGTCGAGATCGGGTGGTTTTGATAGTGCACGGGAGAGGCGGGCGAGGCGAGGTGCATCACCAGGTCGACCGGGCCGGCGACCTCCAGCGCATCTGAGACGTCGGCGCGCACGAAGCTGAAATCCGGATTCTCGCTCAGGTGGGCGACGTTGTCCTTCGAGCCGGTGATGAGGTTGTCGACGCAGACGACCGCCGAGCCGCGATTCAGCAGTTCTTCGCACAGCCACGAGCCGACGAAGCCGGCGCCTCCGGTGACGACGGCCCGTCGGGGGGCGTCACTCATCGCTCATGACCCGTCGTCGACTCAGCAGGTAGGCACATGACTCGTCCTCACCACCACAGTTGGCCCATCTACGACATCCGTAGCGCGAACCGACACGGGTCGGAGTCTCACAGCGCGCCATCGACTCTAGGGCACCCGACCGTTGGCTGAGGAGTGCGGCGGCGACCTTTCCGCCCCTGTGCCGGTCAGCCCCGCGCCGAAGACGAGGCAAACGCCGCCAGCCGGACGTTGGCCTCGGCCAGTGCGCGGCGTACCTCGGGGTGGCAGAGAATCCGCACCTCCTGCGCCCGCTCGCGGCGGTACACGGAGTCGAAGTCGTCACCCTCTCCCGGGTGGCAGCTCAGCTCCGTGGTCCCGGGACCGAGCTCGGTGATGATGCGCACGAGGGCGTCGACGGTGATCCCCTCGGGCCAGGGCTCGCCTCTTCCGGTCTGCCCGTAGAAGTCACCGCAGTAGCGCACGTCGACAGTGCAGGCACGGGTCGGCACCTGGAGGGACTCCGCCGCCTCGAGCACGGCCGACCGCGCCGGCTCGTGAAGATGCACGTGCTGGTGCGAGTCGAGATGGGTCGGATCGTGACCGGCGAGTCGACGAAAGGTCGCCAGCTGGGCGCGCACCTCCGTCCGGACGGCGTCGGCGTCGCTCGGCTCGACGACCTGGTAGACACTTTCCCAGCTCCCGCCGCGATAGGCCCACTCACCGAGGTCCAGGTGAAGGCCGAGGCTGAGGGCCGGCTGGTTCCGGCAGTATGCCGCGGCGCGAGAGGCAGCCGGCCAGCGGACCATCAGGCTGGCGCTGGTGAGGATGCCGTGCTCGTAGGCTCGCATGACACCGCGGTTGATCCCCTGGGTGCGCCCGAAGTCGTCACCGTTGACGACGAGCACACGCTCACCGGTCTCTGTGCCGTCCACGCCGCTCACAGGACGATCCTCTCGGCCAACTGGGTCGCCTCGCCCAGCCAGTCACGGGCGTGCTCCGGCGGTGCGGCCCACGCAGGCGCCCAACCAAGCCACTGCACGGCCAGGCAGAGTTGGCAGTCCCGCAACAGCACCAAAAAGTCTTCCTCGTCGTCGGGCCAGGCCGCTCCGTCCCCGCAGGCGAGGTGGTAGCTGCGTGCGATCACTCGCCGGCTCTCGTCGTCCCATCCGGCGCACAGCGCCGCGAGGTCGACCAGGCCTGGCCCGACGCCCGCCATCTCCCAGTCCACCGGACAGATACGCCGTCCGGTCGGGGCTTCGGCGACGAGAACGTTGGAGGCATAGAACTCGCCGTGGACGAACGTGTCGGGCAGCTCGGCGAGGCGTCCGAGCGCCGTCTCGAGACCCTGCCCCACGACAGTCAGGGCGCGCCGTTGCCGTGGACCATCGGGGCCAATGAAGGTCCTCGCGCGGTCGAACCACCGGCGGTAGAAGTCGGCGTCATAGCCAATCAGGTGGGGGTTGGCGTGGCGCACCGTGTCGGCGTCGAGCGACGTGCAGGAGTGCATGCCGGCGAGCCAGGCAGCCACGTGCTGCCACACCTCGGTGTCGCCGATTTGGTAGAGCTCGAGTCCTTGCACCTTCTCCAGGAACAGCCAGTACCGGTCATGGTCATCATCGACCACCGTGCCGTAGCAGGTGGGCGTCCCCAGCCGCGTACGGCTCAAGATGCGCGCGTACGTCTCGATCTCACGTCGCGGCTCATAGAGAAAGGCGGGCTTGGAGACACGCGCGTCCGGCAGCATCCCGGCGACTCCGAGGTCTTTGAGGATCAGTTGCAGGGAGGTGCCGTCGTGAAGGGACACGTCGAGCTCCTCGAGCGCGAAGCTGGTGCTGTAGACGTACGGCCGGTGGCGCAGCGCGGTAACGACCGAGGGCCGGCCGAAATAGGCTGTCAACCCGCGCTCCAGGACGGATCCGAGATCGGACAGGACGCCCGTCATCGGGCGGCTCCGACTTCGTTCAGCAGCCGGGTGAGGACCTTGACGGAGTCGAAGTGGTCCTCGGCCAGGGCCCGCGCCGCGGCGGCGTGGTGCGGGTAGTCGTCGCTGATCAGCTGGATCCCGCGGACAGCGTCGTCGACGGTCTCGAAGGTCAACAGGCCCTCCCCGGCCGTCAGGTGTTGACTGAAGCCCGTCTCCTGGGCGAGAACCGGGCGCCCGGACGCCAGATAGCAGATGCTGCGGTCGCTGAACCATCCGCTGTGCGACGTCACGTACCCGCTCTTGGCGATGCCGAGCTCTGCCTTGGAGCCCTGCACGAAGCGACGGTATGCCGACGGCGACCCGGCCACATTCACGGGGTCCAGGAGCCGCCAACCGTTTTCGTGCAGGGTCGTCAGGTCGACCACCTCCGCCTCGTCGATGGCCAGGGCGAGGAGGAGGCGCTCTGGCGTGCGCGTGGGCAGCTCCATGAGCGTGCGCAGGGAGTGCGCCTTCTGCCCGTAGTGGACGCCGTCGTGCTCGACCGACCCGTAGGACCGCCAGTTCGCCACCGTCGTGAAGCCGTCCCAGGCGATACGGTCGCCTACCGGCCACTGGTCCAGCACCACCGGTTGCCAGGTGGTGATCCAGCTCCGGCCACCCTCGGGCACAGAACAGTCCGGGCTCCCGATGGACTGCCCGACAGTGACGAAGTGGGTATGGCCGTCGAGGCGCATGTCGATCCCTTGGGCGTCCCACAGCTGGGTGAACGCAGGGTCGACGTCGAGGTACACGCGGGTGGGCACCGCAACGAAGAGCTCCTCGCCGGCGAGCGTGCCGGAGATGTCGATCAGCACCGATGCTTCGCGCCCGATGCGCGTGAGCGCCGCGTAGGAGAGACCGGCGGTGTCCTGGGTGCCCTTGCGCAGGAGCGCCCACGAGGAGCGGAGTCCGTGCTCCAGCATGATCTGCTGGCAGTACCGAGCGTTGACGGACTGGTCGACCGGAGCACCGCCAGGCTGCAGCGCCGCATCGTCCAGGGCTTCGACGAAGTACACCTCGTGGCCGAGACGCGCGAAGCCGAGCAGGTACTGGAGGACGGCCCAGGTGGCTCCGCCCTGTCCCGGCACCGCGGCAACCATGCCGCCAACCACGATTTTCAGGGGGCCGGTCACTGCCACACCCTCACGTGACCACGCCGACTTCTCGGAGCAGGGCCGCGAGCACCACATCGGAGTCGAAGAACTCCTGCGCGAGTGCGCGGGCCGCTCGACTGTGCCGCTCATAGTCCCCAGCGATCTCCCGTGCACCCGCGCGGGCCTGCTCCATAGTCGTGAAGCAGAGCAGACCTTCGCCGGTGGGCAGCGTCCGGCTGAAGCCGGTGTCCTGGACGAGGGCGGGCTTCCCCGCGGCGAGGTACCGGACAGTGCGGTCGCTGAACCAGCCACTGTTGGTCTCGACGTAGATCCCCTGCGCCACCGAGAACTCGGCGCTGGACTCCTGGACATAGGTCCGGAAGGCATCGGGATCAGCAGCGACGCGACCTGGGTCGACGAGCTGCCAGCCGTTGCGCACGAGCAAGCTCCTGTCATCGGCGTCGGCGGGGTGGATGTCGAGCGCAATCTCGAAGGTCTCGCCCGCCTGACGTGGCAGCTCGATGAACTTGCGGAACTCGTGCACTTTCAGGCCGAAGGTCCGGCCGTCCCACGTGACCGGTCCGTATGCGCCGCGCCAGCTGCCCACGGTGGTGAAGCGACCAGGCCCGGTGGTGTGGTCGATCGCCCACTCGTCCAACACGACGGGGGGGCGCACGGGTCGCCAGGCGATGCCGCAGGTAGGGATGGAACAGCCACTCGTGCCGACGTTCTCTCCGACCGTGAAGTGCCGGTCGTGGGCCTCCAACCCGAGCGGTTGGCCCGCCGCGTGCCAGTACTGCGTGAAGCCCGGATCGAGGTCGACGTAGACCTTCTGGGCGAAGCGACGCATCAGAGGCTTGTACGTCAGGTGGCCGCTGATGTTGATCAGCGCGGCGGCCGACTCCGCGCTGGCGAACAGCTCCTCTGCTGCCATGCCGAACACCCGCGCGCCATCGTCGTACACCAGGCTGGACGTGGACGTGAGACCGAAGCGATTGACGACCGCGCGGTAGAAGGCGAGGTTCTGCGAACGCTCGACCGGCGCCGCCGCCCCGCTCGATTCCACGCATGCAGAAGGCGTGAGCTCCTCGACGAAGAAGACATCGAGCCCGAGCCGTCGCAGACCCAAGAGCCAGCTGAGCCGCACCCACGCCTCCCCGCCGTTCCACGGCTTGTTGGCCAGAGCTCCAGCGACGACGACGGTGGTCATCGCGGCGGGCCTGCCCGGCTGGCCAGCTCCGCGGCGTCGGTGAGTCGCGAGCGATCGACGGCAACGAGTGCCCCCGCGACGAACAGCCCGCGGCGCGACATGGGCGGTGGCTCGGGCATGCCTACTTGACCGCCTCGATGAACAGGCTCTCGTCCTCGCGGTTGTCGAGCTCGAGGATGCCCGGTGCATGCGCGCTGGACGTCTGCTGGAACGTGCAGTGACGCACCTGTCGGTACCCGGCTTTCCACAGAAGCTCTTC
>JBBQKY010000021.1:0-20731 GCA_038327385.1 Propionibacteriales bacterium | reverse complement strand
GCGCATCCGCTCGTGACGCTCGTCGACACGATGGACGGCGCCGCCGACCGGGCCGCCGAGCTGGCGAGCAAGTGAGGGACTGAGCGATGTCGATCTTCCTGAACGCCGACTCGCGCGTGATCGTGCAGGGCATCACCGGCGGCGAGGGCACCAAGCACACCGCGCTGATGTTAAAGGCGGGTACGACGATCGTCGGCGGCGTCAACGCCCGCAAGGCTGGCACCAGCGTGACGCACGGCGACCTGGAGCTGCCCGTGTTCGCGACCGTGGCGGAGGCGATGGACAAGACCGACGCCAACGTCTCGGTCGTGTTCGTGCCGGCTGCCTTCACGAAGGACGCGATGATCGAGGCGGTCGACGCCGAGATGCCGCTCCTCGTGGTCATCACCGAGGGCGTGCCCGTGCAGGACTCGGCTGAGGTGTGGGCCTACGTGCAGGCCAGCGGCAACAAGACCCGCATCATCGGGCCGAACTGCCCCGGCGTCATCACGCCCGGCGTGGCACTCGCCGGCATCACCCCGGCGAACATCACCGGCGACGGTCCGATCGGGCTGGTGTCGAAGTCGGGGACGCTGACCTACCAGATGATGTTCGAGCTGCGGGACTTCGGCTTCTCCACGGCCGTCGGCATCGGCGGCGACCCGGTCATCGGCACGACGCACATCGACTGCCTGCAGGCCTTCGAGGACGACCCGCAGACCCAGGCGATCGTGATGATCGGCGAGATCGGCGGCGACGCCGAGGAGCGGGCCGCCGCCTACATCGAGGAGCACATCACCAAGCCCGTGGTCGGGTACGTCGCGGGGTTCACCGCCCCCGAGGGCAAGACGATGGGCCATGCGGGTGCGATCGTCTCCGGCGGGGCTGGGACGGCGGCGGGCAAGAAGGAGGCGCTCGAGGCGGCCGGCGTGCAGGTCGGTAAGACGCCGTCCGAGACCGCCCAGCTGATCCGGGACCTCCTCCAGACCCCCTGACCGTTCGGCCGTTCCGGTGGACCGTCCGGCCGTTTCCGTCGATGGTCCGGACCGTCCGCCGGGCTGCGGGGGCGGCGTGTCAGCGGGATTTGAACCAAGTGCTCGGCGACGATGGGCGCGATGACCGCCCTCCTCTCTCGGCCGATCCTGCGGGTGAGCTCCCCCGAGGCTCCTCCGGACCGCCCGCTCGTGCTCGTCGCGGCGCTCGGGTCGGCAGCCGTGGCGGTGGGCGGCTTGGTGATCTTCCTCGGCGCCAGCATCGCCGGCTGGTTCGCGGCTGACGTGGGAACAGTCGGTGCGGCCATGCGAGTCGGTGCTCTCGGTTGGCTGGTGTCCAACGGATCGGGGCTCGGTGGTGGTGGCGTTTCCGTGCAGGCGGTCCCGTTGGGATTCCTGCTGCTCTTCAGCTACGCGCTTTACCGCACTGGGCGGTGGGCAGGTGCTACGTCGCGAGTGCCGTCGCAGTGGTACGTCGCACTGGCGGCCCTTTCGATGGGAGCCTGCTACAGCGTGATCGCGACCGTGGCGTCGCTGGTCGCCGAGGTGGACGGCGTCTCCGCGCCGCTGGGGCGCACGGCGGCGTCGTTTCTAGCGGTCGGTGCGCTCACCGGCGGAGCTGGTCTGGTGCACGGATCCGGGATCGACGCGACGCTCGCCGGGCGACTTCCGGATGAGTTCCGCGCGGCGTTGGTAGGAGGCGCTGCAGGCGTGCTCACCATGCTCGCCCTCGGTGCGGCGGTCTTCGCCGGCTCATTGGCGACGCACTTCTCAACAGCGGTCACGCTGGCCGAGGGCACCCGGAGCGGCGTGGTCGGATCGGTCATTCTGGCGCTCGTCGGCGCTGCGCTCGTGCCGAACGCCGTACTGTGTGCCGGCGCCTTCGTCGCAGGACCCGGCTTTGCGCTCGGAACCGGGACGTCCGTTGCGCCGGGTGACGTCCGGATCGGCTTGCTCCCAGATGTTCCGCTGCTTGCAGCGTTGCCGGCTGCCGCCGACGCCTGGTGGATATGGGCGTTGACCCTTCTTCCCTTGGTTGCTGGCGCAGCTGCGGCCCTGGTGGCCATCCGGCGATATCCCGTCTCCGGTATCGGTGGTGCCTCCCGACGAGGGGCGCTGGCAGGTCTCGGAGGAGGCGTTGCCTTCGGGCTGCTCACCGTCCTCGCCACCGGGGCGGTGGGTCCGGGGCGGCTGCAGCTCATCGGACCGGATCTGCCGACGACGACAGTGGCTTGTGCGCTCGCTCTGACGCTGGGGGGCGCGGTCGCTGGGGCCGGGCGGTGGGCGCTGGCCGCCGTACACCTCGTGCCACGGCGAAGCCCAGGCGGACGTGCGGACCGCGTGGAGCGGGGAGCCAGCCCGTCGGGAGCTGGCGAAGCAGGCATCGACGAGGAGGTCACCCAGCCGATCCGGTTGCCGTGAGCCGCCACTCGGTCAGCGCTGCACGGCCCCGCTATCGTGGGCGCCGTCGTCACGTCCGCCGATCGACTGCTCGAAACCCGGAAGGCTGCGATGCCTGCTCGTCTCGTGGTCCTGGTCTCCGGAGCCGGGACCAACCTCCAGGGGTTGCTGGACGCGTGCCGCGACGACGCGGCGTACGGCGCTGCCGTCGTCGCGGTCGGCGCCGACCGGCCGGACACTGTGGCGGTGCAGCGGGCCGAGCGGGCTGGCATCCCCTGCTTCGTCGTACCCCTTCAGGACTTCCCCGAACGCTCCGGCTGGGATCGCGCACTGACTGCGGCGGTGCAGGAGCACGAGCCCGACCTCGTGGTGTCCGCCGGGTTTCGCAAGCTCGTGGGACCCGCGTTCCTCGACCACTTCGGCGGCAGGTTCGTCAACACCCACAACGCCCTGCTGCCGTCGTTCCCGGGGATCCACGGGCCCCGTGACGCGCTTGCCTACGGCGTCAAGGTCAGCGGCGCGACCCTTTTCGTGGTGGACGAGGGCATCGACACCGGAGTCGTGGTGGACCAGGTCGCCGTCCGCGTCGAGGATGACGACGACGTCGATACGCTCACCGAGCGCATCAAGATCGCCGAACGCGCCATGCTGGTCCAGTGCGTCGGGCGGATGGCTCGCGAAGGATTCACCGTCAGCGGCAGGAAGGTCACTATCCCATGATCGAGCACATCCCATGAGTGGGCACGGCCCATGGTCGAGCACAGACCATGGGTGACGACGTTCGGCCGATCAGACGTGCGCTGATCTCCGTCTATGACAAGGACCGCCTCGAGGAGCTGGCAGCGGCGCTGGCCGGGGTGGGCGTCTCCATTGTCTCCACCGGCTCGACGGCGGCGCGCCTCACCGATGCCGGCGTCGCCGTGACACCGGTAGAGGAGCTGACAGGGTTTCCCGAGTGCCTCGACGGTCGGGTGAAAACCCTTCATCCGCGCGTACACGCCGGCTTGCTCGCCGACATGCGGCTGGACTCGCACGTTGCTCAGCTGGCCGACCTCGGCATCGAGCCGTTCGACCTCTTGGTGTCGAACCTGTACCCGTTCCGGCAGACGGTCGAGTCGGGCGCGACGCCCGACGAGTGCGTCGAGCAGATCGACATCGGCGGCCCGTCGATGGTGCGAGCGGCCGCCAAGAACCATGCGTCCGTTGCGGTGGTCACCTCGCCTCGTCAGTACGACGAGCTGCTGGCCGCCCTGGCGGGCGGGGGCTACACGCTCGCGCAGCGGCAACGGCTGGCGGCAGAGGCGTTCGCGCACACCGCGTCGTACGACGTGGCTGTCGCGTCCTGGATGGGCAGCGTGCTCGTCGACACGAGTGACGGCAGCGGTTTCCCTGCCTGGTTGGGCGCCACGTGGGAGCGGTCGGCGGTGCTGCGCTACGGCGAGAACCCGCACCAGCGAGCCGCGCTCTACCAGCACTGGCGTGGCGGGCTGGCCGGGGCGGTGCAGCTGCACGGAAAGGCGATGTCCTACAACAACTACGTCGACACGGACGCGGCGCGCCGTACGGCCTTCGACTACGAGGCGCCCGCCGTGGTGATCGTCAAGCACGCGAACCCGTGCGGGATCGCCGTCGGCGCTGACGTCGCCGAGGCGCACCGGAAGGCGCACGCCAGCGACCCGGTTTCCGCGTTCGGCGGGGTCATAGCGGTGAACGAGCCGGTGTCGCTCGCAATGGCTGAGCAGGTCGCCGACGTGTTCACCGAGGTGATCGTCGCCCCTGGGTACGACGACGGCGCGGTCGATGTGCTGACCCGGAAGAAGAACATCCGCGTGCTGGTGTGCCCGCCGGATACTCACCCTGACCCCGTGGAGTTCCGGGCGGTCAGCGGCGGCCTGCTGCTGCAGACCGTCGACCGGATGAACGCCGGCGGTGACGACCCGGCCGGCTGGACCCTGGTCAGCGGGTCGCCAGCCGACGCGACGGTGCTCGCGGATCTTGCGTTCGCCTGGCGGGCCTGCCGGGCGGTGAAGTCGAACGCCATCCTGCTGGCCTCGGATGGTGCGTCGGTGGGGATAGGGATGGGCCAGGTCAACCGGGTGGACTCGGCCCGGCTCGCGGTGTCCCGAGCGGGTTCCCGGTCGGAGGGCGCCGTGGCGGCCTCGGATGCGTTCTTCCCCTTCGCCGATGGGCTGCAGATCCTGCTCGACGGTGGGGTGCGGGCAGTCGTACAGCCCGGCGGCTCGGTTCGTGATGAGGAGGTCGTGGCCGCCGCAACCGCTGCGGGCGTCACCATGTACGTCACCGGCTCCCGCCACTTCTTCCACTGACCCGACGAGCCACCCTAGGGAGGGCGGCTGCAGTCGGTCTTCGCGGGCCCCGCACTTGACTGCCCTAGGCCGCGACGCCGCAATTGCGGTTTGTTTGCGAATTGGGGGATGCATGGGCGTTTTCCTCGGGCTGCGGGCCCCAGATCCCGCAATCGGGGTTCTATTGCGAATTGTGGGCCCGGGCAGGCCATCACCCGCTCGGCGCTCGGATGGCGCACGACGGGTGTTCAACCCGGAGGATGGCCGCCGTACAGAGCGCGGTTGAAGCGCTGCAACCGGCGAGCGAGGAGGGCCCGACCACCCGGGGAGAAGCTCGACTCACGGACGAGCTGGCGCCACACGGTCAAGCGCGCCGGATCATGAGCCCACCCGAGAGACTCTTCGGCGTCCCGCAGCACTCGCACCGGATTACCGAGGATCTCCTGAGCCGTATAGCCGTACCGGTCCCACCTCTCTCGGGCGAGCGACTTCTCTCGTGCCAGGTCCGCCTGATGCTTTTCCCGCTCGCGGTGGCCTGCCCCGTCGTACTCAGGCAGTCGACGGGTACCGCGGATCCGGAGATCGGCGTGGGCGTAGACCCTGCCCTCTCCGTCCTTGATTTTCGCCTGTGGCTGGACGTCGATGCCCGCCGTGACGTGGAGCACGCGGAGGACGGTCTCCCACGGTGACTCACTTCGTCCATCGCAAAGTGCGAGCGATCGGCGGAGCATCGGTAGTCCGCGCTGCCGTGGTCGCATGGCGGCTTCGATGTCGGCGACGCCGCATAGCCGCATGTGCAACGCGGCGTCCACAGCGATGACCTGGTCGAGGACGCACAGGTCTTCGGCGAGCTGACCGAGGCAGACCTCAGCAGGTACGACGCAGGTGTCGTCGACGACCACCGGACGGGGCAGCGCCGCACGGCTGCGAAACGCGTAGACGTCCCGGCGCTCCGGTCGCTGCTCGCCGGGTGGCAGCACGACAAGAGCTGGCAACCAGTCGGGCAGGCGGGGCAACCAGATGCGATGCATGCGGGCGGCGGTCAGGTGGGCCATCGGGGCCGGAATCCCCCTCTTGACGGTTGAAGGCTGAGGCATCTCGAAAGTGTCAAGCGACCGCAGGCAAGTCTGGTCGGGGCATGATCGCTCTGTGGATAGGTCTCGGAGCATGCTCGGCTGTGAACGACGCCGCTCAGCCAATTGGCGTGCGAGAATCCCCTCGTGACTGCGCAGATCCTCGACGGCACGGCCACGGCGGCCGCCATCCTTGTCGGCCTCGAGGAGCGGGTCACTCGACTCGTCGGGCAGGGCATCACCCCCGGGCTCGGCACGGTGCTCATCGGTGACGACCCGGGCAGCATGGCGTACGTCGCTGGCAAGCACCGCGACTGCGCAAAGGTGGGGATCGCATCGATCCGCGAGCATCATCCCGCCGACATCACGCAGGAGTTCCTCGAGGAGCGGATCCGCGCACTCAACGAGGATCCCGCCTGCACCGGCTTCATCGTGCAGCTTCCGCTACCCCGTCACCTCGACACGCAGCGCGCCCTCGAGCTTGTCGACCCCACCAAGGACGCCGACGGACTGCATCCGACGAACCTCGGCCGGCTGGTGCTGATGTATGACGCCGCCTTGCCCTGCACCCCGCGTGGCATTGTCGAGCTGCTCACGGCGTACGACGTTGTGCTCAAGGGGGCTGAGGTGTGCGTCGTCGGCCGAGGGGTCACCGTCGGCCGCCCGCTCGGTCTGCTCCTCACCCGCCGGACCGAGAACGCCACGGTGACCCTCTGCCACACCGGCACCCGCGACCTGAAGGCGCATCTCCTGCGTGCCGACGTGATCGTCGCCGCTGCAGGAGTCGCCGGACTTGTGACTGCCGACATGGTCAAGCCGGGCGCCACCATCCTCGACGTGGGGACGTCCCGGGTCGACGGGTTGCTCGTCGGCGACGTCACTCCGGAGGCCTACGAGGTTGCGGGCGCCGTGGCGCCGATGCCGGGGGGAGTAGGCCCCATGACGCGGGCCATGCTGTTGACAAACGTCGTCGAGGCGGCAGAGCGCGCGGCCGCCGCCGCGTGAACTGGCTGCAGAAACCCTCGACGACGGGCGGAATCATCTATCTCGTCTCCACCGGCATGCTGGTCGTCGGCCTCGCCATCGTGGCCGTCGGACGGTGGCGCTCTGGGGTGACCCTGATGGGTCTGGGGTTCGCCCTCGCTTTCGCCATGCGGATCGTGCTCCCCGACCAGCGCGCGGGCATGCTGCGAGTGCGGCGTCGCATCATCGATCTCGCTGTGCTGGCGGTGTGCGCGGGTCTGATGCTGGTGTTGGCGGTCATCATCCCGGGCCGGCCCATCCGCTGAAACCGCGCAGCGGAGGTCGCCGCAACGGCGGCAGGCACTAGAGTGTGCTCAGTTGGTGCGTATGGAGAATCGAGTTGTTTGATGCGCAACAAAACGACCGGAGGTGACTGGGTCGCGTTCGCCTTGACCCACGCCCGCTACGAGGTCCTGCCGACGGCGAAGATCGAGGACACGGTGGTGGAGCATGTGCCGCGCGACGTGCAAGTCACGGTGACCGCGAGCCCGGCCAAGGGGCTGTCGGCGACGCTTGATCTCACCGAGCGGCTGGTCGGCCACGGGTACGACGTGGTCCCGCATCTCGCGGCCCGGATGATATCCGGATCGGCGGAGCTGGCCGAGATAGTGGAGCGGCTGAAGAGGGTCGGCGTCGACAACGTCTTCTGCCCGGCAGGCGACGCCGATCCGCCGGCGGGCGAGTACGTCGGAGCCCTGGCGCTGCTCGAAGATCTGACCAGCATGGGCAAACCGTTCGCGGAGGTGGGCATCACTGGCTATCCCGAGTCCCACCCTGACATCGAGGATGACGTGGCGATCCAGTCCATGTGGGACAAGCGTCATCATGCGACGTACATGGTCAGCAACCTGTGCTTCGACCCCGAGACGATCGCCAGCTGGATCCGCCGGGTGCGGCGCAGGGGAGTCGACCTGCCGGTACTCGTCGGCCTGCCCGGGCCGGTCGAGCGCGCCAAGCTGCTCGCCGTTGCCGGCAAGATCGGGGTCGGTCAGTCGGTCCGGTTCCTCAGCACCCATGTCGGGACCTTTGCCAGGATCGCCGCCCCCGGCGGCTACAACCCCGAGAAGTTCCTGCAGAAGTCAGCGGCGCTGCTCGGCGACCCCACCCTGCGGGTGGCCGGGTTGCACCTCTACACGTTCAACCAGGTTGGTGAGACCGAGCGCTGGCGGCAAGATCTCCTCGGCTGACGGGCTCCCCACGAGCGCGAGTAGCTCGCGTTCGAGGCCAGCCGTGCCGGTCTGCACAACCGTCAGCGGGAGCCCGATGGCCTCGGATGCCTTGCGGGCAAGGGCATCCAGCTCGTCGTCGGGGCGCTGGTTGAGCCAGACCACCCGGGTGTAGTTGCCGAAGTAGGCGTCCCGCAGCTCGGGATACCTGTCGAGGCCGAGCTCGGCCAGGACGGTTCGGGCGAACGACCTCACGAGGAAGTCAGTCAGCAGGTAGGTTCCCGGATGCTCCTCGAAGAACGAGGCGATTCGGGCCTCCCCGCCGTACACGTCGTAGCAGTGCAGCCCGGACAGCCGACGCAGGCCTAGCCGCTCGCAGACCGCGTCGAGCGCGCCGTAGGTTCCGCAGTCCGCATACCCGATCGCCACCGTCGCGTCGCCCGCTAGCAGCTCTGTGGCAAGGAGATCGACCTCGGCAGCGATGAGCTCGGGCCTGTTGTGCAGCAGCGGCGGCAGCGGGTGCACGGTGACCGGAAGTCCTCGCCGGGCGGCGATCTCACTGATCGGCTGTGCGATCGCACCGCACGCGATGACGTCGACGCGGACCGACCGGCTGAGCTGCCCCTCGGAACCGAGCTCAGCCCGGGAACGCAAGCTGGTCGACGAACTTGTCATTGAAGTCGGGACGGTCGGAGAGCTCGACATAAGTCACCTCCTCGAGCAACGCGAGTGCCCCCTTGCGCTCCTGCATGCTGAGTAGCACCATCTTCGCGCCCTCACCCGCGACGTTTCCGGCGCTCACGATGCGCAGCACCGGAAGCTTCGGCACCAGTCCGATGCGGACGGCGCTGGCAGGCGACAGATACGACCCGAACGAGCCGGCCAGCAGTACCTGCTGTACGTCGGTGGGCTCGACGCCCAGCTCCTCCAACAGCAGCGTCCAGCCGGTGGAGATCGCCGCCTTCGCGAACTGGAGCTCGCGGATGTCGCGTTGGCTGAGGAACACGGACTCCGAGATGTCACCGACGTGACCAGGCCGCCAGGCGAGCGCGAACACCCGCTCACCCTTTATCTCCCCGAGGCGCCCGGCGACGCCTGGGGCGATCGACGCCGCGACGTCCACGGTCACATAGCGGCCGCTGGAGTCGATCAAGCCTGCTTTGACGAGCTCGGCGACGGCATCGACGAGCCCGGAGCCGCAGAGCCCCTGCGCCTCCACGTCACCGATCACCTGGCAGGTGACGTCGTCGTCGGTGACCTTGACAACCTCGATCGCCCCCTCGGCAGCCCGCATGCCGCACTTGATCGCGCCACCCTCGAAAGCCGGCCCGGCAGGAGCGGCGGTCGACAGGATCCGCTCACCGTCGCCGAGCACGATCTCGCAGTTGGTCCCGACATCGATGAAAAGCCGCAGCCGCTTGTCGCGGTCCATCCCCGACGCGAGCATGCCCCCGACGATGTCGCCTCCGACGTAGGCACCGAGGGCGGGCAGCACGACGGCGCGTGCTCGTGGGTGGGCCGAGACGCCGAGGTCGGCGGCGACGAGCTCAGGGAACGTCGCGGTCGACATGACGAAGGGCGCTACGCCAAGTGGCTCCGGGTCGATGCCGAGAGCCAGCGCGACCATCGTCGCGTTTCCGGCGACCGCGATCTCGTACACCTCTGTCCGGGCGACGCCGCCCTCCTCGCACACCTCGGCGGCGAGCTCGTCGAGTGTCGCGTGCGCCAGCTGGGTCAGCCGGGCAAGGGCCGCCGGATCCATCATCGTGGCGCTGATCCGGGTGATGACGTCGCCACCGAAGGGCTGCTGCTGGTTGAGCATCGAGGCGACTGCCACGGGTGTGCCTGTTGCGGTGTCGAGGAGGGTGGCGACGACGGTCGTCGTACCGAGGTCGAAGGCGATCGCAAAGCGGCGGTCTGTGGTGTCGCCCGCCTCGACGTCGATGAGGACGTCATCCACGACAACGGCGGTGAGCTTGTAGTCGCTGGCTCGGGCGATCCCCGGCAGCCGCCTGAGAGCGTGCAGGTCGACGCGCAGCTCGAGGTCGTCGATGGCCGCCAGCAGTCGCGCGAGGTCTGTGGTCTGGTCCTGGAGCGACGGCTCGCTCAGCTCCACGTAGCGTTTCTGGATGGCCGGCCGCAGGATGACCTGGCGCCCCACGCCGACAGTCGCGGCCTTCGGGCGGGTCATCAGCGGAGGGACTTCGATCGAGAGGTCGCGCGTCGCCTGGGCCAGGCAGGCGAGCCGCCATCCTTCGCTGAGCTGTTTAGCGGTGAAAGAGCGGATGTCGAGGCGGGTTACCGGGACAGATCCGGCAAGAACCCGGACCTTGCACTTCTTGCACGTTCCGTGACCACCACAGGTCGAGTCGATCGCGATGCCGTTCCAGCTTGCCGCGTCGAAAACGCTGACGCCGGGCGGTACTTTGAACTCGCGCTCCGCCGGCGAGAAGTGTAGACGCACCCGGCCGCTGCCGTCGTGACCGGCGTCCTCGCGAGCGCCGGGAGCCGCCGGGGCCACGATGAGCCCTTCGCGCCCGAGCTGGCCCGTATCGCGCTCGTCCTGCTCGTCGTGCGCGCCAAGCGTCATGGGACGGCGGCCCGGGCGGTTTCCTCGGTCGCTGCTCGAGCCATCTCCGCCTCAGCTGCCTGGGCCGCCCGGTATGCCGCAATCCAGGCGCCACCCCATTCGTCGTGCCCCAGCAGCAGGTCGCCAGCCTTCACCGCCTGCACCACCTGCGGCGTGCGCGCATCCATGATCGCGCTGGTGAGCCCGGCGGTCATCGCCATCGGCAGGAACGTGGCGTTGATCGTACGGCGGCCGGGCATGCCGAACGAGACGTTCGACGCGCCGAGCGTCATGTTGACACCGAACTCCTCGCGGATGCGGGAGATCGTCTCGTACGCCACGTTGACGATCGTGGGGTCCGCCCCGATCGGCATAGCCAAGGCGTCGATGACGATGTCGTCCAGCGTCAGGTCGTACTTGTCGACAGCCGTGTCGAGGATCTTCTTCGTCAGGTCGAGGCGCTTGTCAGCCTCCATCGGGATCTCGTCGTGGTCGTTCGGCAGCGCGATGACGGCTGCCCCGTAGTGCTTGACCATCGGCAGGATGGCCGCCATCCGGTCGTCCTCGGCGGTGACCGAGTTGACCAGAGCCCTTCCCTGGTACGCCGAAAGCCCGGCCTCGAGAGCTTCGACGACCGACGAGTCGATGCAGATCGGCAGGTCGGTGAGCTCCTGCACCATGGTGATCGCGCGCCTGAGCAGGTCGGGCTCATCGGTCAGCGGCACCCCCATGTTGATGTCCAGCACCATGGCACCGCCGGCCACCTGAGCCGCTACGTCCCGGGCGATCGCCGACAGGTCGCCGGCGCGCAGTTGTTCCTGGAACAGCTTGCGCCCGGTCGGGTTGATGCGCTCGCCGATGATGCAGAACGGCATGTCGTGGCCGAGCGTGACCTCGCGGCTGGCTGAGCTGATCGTGGTGTGGCGGGTCCCGGCGGTCACACCGCCACCTTTGCCCGGTGGCGCTTCACGAGATCCTTTGCCTTCTTGACGGTTTGCGATGCGTCGGCAGCATAGGCGTCAGCGCCCACCGCGTCGGCGTACTCCTGGGTCACCGGGGCGCCGCCCACCATCACGACGACCTTGTCCCGGATGCCCGCCTTCTCGAGTGCGTTGATGTTGGCCTTGAACATCGGCATGGTCGTGGTGAGGAAGGCGGAGAACCCGACGATGTCGGGGTGGTACTCGTTGATCGCCTCGACGAACTTCTCGGGTGGAACCTGCACCCCGAGGTCGATCACGTGGAAGCCGGCACCCTCCAGCATGATGTTGACGAGGTTCTTCCCGATGTCATGGACGTCGCCTTTCACCGTGCCCATGACGAAGGTGCCGACGGTCTCGGCGCCGGTCTCCGCGAGGAGTGGACGCAGGATCTCGAGGGCGCCACTCATCGCCCGGCCCGCGATAAGCATCTCCGGGACGAAGAAGTCGCCGCGCTCGAAGCGCGCTCCGACCTCCTCCAGCGAGGGGATCAGCGCGTCGAACAGCATGGTCTCGGGGGCCATCCCTAGCGCGAGGCCCTGGTTGGTGAGGTCCCTGACCGATGGCGCGTTGCCGACCAGCGTGTCGTCGTACAGGGACTGCAGAATCTCGTCGGGCGTCATGCGGCGCCCTCCTTCCTTTGCTGATGACCCAGAAGCGCGGACAGTGCCCGGGCTTGTGTCCTGATGAGCTCGGCAAGCACCGGCAGCTCGTGGCGTATCCGGTCGGCCGGCCCTGACACGCCGATCGCCGCGGCCAGCTCACCGCCGCGAGTGTAGACGGGGGCGGCCACGGCATCGAGCCCGATCTCCAGCTCGCCTCCGACGATCGCATAGCCCTGCTTCCGGATCAGAGCGAGCTGCCGCCTCAACACCCCTGGACTGGTGATGGTGTTGCGGGTGGGTCCGAGCAGCGGTTCAGCTGGCACGTCGAGGCCGCCCCACGCGTAGAAGACCTTGCCCAGCGCGGAGCAGTGTGCAGGTACGTCGACCCCGACCCAGTTCGTCGTACCCAGCATGAACGTCGAGTCGACCTGCGCGACCTGGACGACAACCTTGCCCCGCAGGACGGCGAGGTTGACGGTCTCGCCGGTGGCGGCGCTGAGCCGTTCGAGAGTCGGCCGAGCTACCCGTGTCAGCTCGTCCACCGGCTCGTGGCGCGTGGCGTAGAGGGCGAAGAGCGGCCCCGCTTGGTAGCTGCCCGCATCATCGCGGTACAGCAACCGGTGCCGCTCCAGCGCCTGCAGCAGGCGCGACGCCGTCGACTTGGCGAGCCCGGTCCGGGCCACGAGGTCGGCGTGACCCGGTGGCTCATCGGCAAGCACGACGAGACTGAGCAGCTCCGCTGCCCGGTCGATCGCCTGCGTCCCGTTCGTCGGCACTGAGCTCCTTGGTCGTGTCCCGCGCCTCGTCGCTATCGAGGGGTCTTCCCTCGCTGCGGAAAGTAGACCACAATGGCGCCATAATATGGAACCCCCGTTCCATATGATGACGAAGCCGCCCTCGGTACGCCCGGGCCGCCCGCAGCAGTCGAGGAGTGCCCATGTTCGAGAACACGATGCCGCGCTACGAGATTCTCTCCGCTGACGCGATGGAGAAGCTGGATCGCGGCTGGCGGCGGATCGTCACCGAGATCGGGGTCGAGTTCATGAGCGACCGTGCCCTCGACCTGTTCCGGCAGGCGGGGCAGCGCGTCGAGGACAGCACCGTCTTCTTCGACCCGGAGTTCATCCTCGAGCAGGTGGCGAAGGCGCCGCGGGAGTTCGACGTACATGCCCGAAACTCTGAGCACAACATCCACATCGGCGGGAACTCGATGGCCTTCGGCGCGGTCTACGGCCCTCCGTTCGTGCGGGCCGGCGACGTACGCCGCGACGCGACGATGGAGGACTACCGGAACTTCTGCCGGCTGGCGCAGTCGTTCGATGTGCTTGACTCGGCCGGTGGCGTGGTGTGCGAGCCGAACGACACGCCGCTGGACTCCCGGCATCTCGACATGACGTACGCGTTGCAGACCATCACCGACAAGATGTACATGGGCAACGTCGTCTCGGGCGTGAACGCCGCGGACACCATCGCGATGGGTGCGATCCTGTTCGGCGGCCGCGACGTCATCGAGGAGTCGCCGGTCTCGATCTCGTTGATCAACTGCAACTCGCCGCTGCGGTGGGACGACCGGATGCTCGACGCCCAGTTCGAGTACTCGGCGGCGAACCAGCCCGTCGTACTAACACCGTTCCTGCTTATGGGGGCCATGTCGCCGGTGACCATTCCGGCGGCGCTCGTGCAGCAGATCGCCGAGGCGCTGTCGGGAATAGCGCTCAGCCAGCTGATCCGGCCGGGATGCCCGGTCATCTTCGGGTCGTTCCTGTCCAACATCGACATGCAGTCCGGATCGCCGACGTTCGGGACCCCGGAGTCGGCGATCGGCTTGCTCTGCACGGGCCAGATCGCCCGGCACTTCGGTCTGCCGTTCCGCTCCGGTGGCGGTCTGACGTCGAGCCAGGTGCCTGACGCGCAGGCTGGCTACGAGGCGCTGATGACGATGCTGCCGACATTCCTGGCCGGCGCGAACTGGGTGATGCACTCCGCTGGGTGGCTCGAGGGCGGGCTCGTCGCCGGCTTCGAGAAGTTCATCGTCGACATCGAGCTGCTGCAGATGATGCAGGTGGAGTTCACCCCGCTCGAGATCAACGACGACTCGCTGGCCTTCGGCGCCCACCAGGAGGTGGGTCACGGCGGTCACTTCCTGGGCGCCATGCACACGATGGAGCGCTTCCGGACCTGCTTCTACCGCCCGATGCTCTCGTCGTCTGACAACTACGAGAAGTGGATGCGCGGCGGCGGCCTGGACGCAGCGGCTCGCGCCACCAAGATCTACCAGGCCAAGCTCGCGTCGTACGAGCAGCCGCCGCTCGACGACGCGATCCGTGCCGAGCTCGAGGAGTACGTCGTCCGCCGCCGCGCCGAGCTCGGCGACTGACGGTCCGAGGGTTCCCGCCCGACGGTCCGAGGGTTATCGCCCGACGGTCCGAGGGTTCCCGCCCGACGGTCCGAGGCTGGGCCGCTTACCAGCGACGCGGCAGTTGCGGCGGGATGCCGATCCAAGCCCCGACCTGGATCTCGAAGGCAGGACTCTCGCCGAAGATGTCCTCACGCGTCGCGACGCAGAGCCGCCACCCGCGGGTGTCCTCGAGGTAACCGCGGCGCTTCTCGTCGTGCTCCTTGTCATCATCTTCGGTGTGGAACTCGCGTCCGTCATACTCGACACCTACCTTGACCCTCGAGTAGCCGTTGTCCAGCCTCGCCCGCAGGACTCCGCCTCGGTCGCGGATCTCGATCTGCGACTCGGGTATCGGGAACCCGGCGTCAACCAGTCGCAGCCGTTGCCAGGACTCGCCGGGCGACTCTGACTTGTGGTCGATGAGAGGGGCGAGTGACCGTGCTTGAACGATGCCGGGGAACCGCCTCATGGAAGCGACATAGCTCATGACCTCTTGCCTGGTCACGAATCCTGCGTGCGCCATGGCGTCCGCGGCAGCAAGGGCGTGCGGCCGCCATAGAGTCCGAAGCAGGTCCACAGTCGTGCGGACAGGGTTGGTGACAAGCAAGCCGCCAATTTCGTCGAGGTCAGTCTGCGGAAGGTATCCCTCCCGGCATCTCACGAACAGGGCAGTGCACCGGGTGGAGTGATGCGGCACGATGCACTCGGGTACGAACGCGAAGCGGGCTCGCGGCGGAAAGGCGTCCACACCGAGAAGAAACGCGACGGTGGTGCCGAAGAACACTCCGTGCGCGGGCTTGACGAGGTGCAGCGACGCAGCACGGATTGCCCTGGTGTCCGAGACTGTGGTGTCGACGTAGACGCCGCGGAACACTCGTCGAAGCCGATGCGTGGCGAAGAGGGCCCTCAGGTCTTTCGGCGAAATGCCATGCTCCCGAGATCGCGATCCGAGGAACGGTCGTCCCTCGTTGATGAGCTCGTCCATAGCCACCATTGAGCGTTACTGAGACCACGCTGACCATGGGCAAGCCGGCGGCTGTGGAAAAGTTCTGGCTGCCTGGTTCTCCACAGGTGATGTCTCGAATGGTGGGGCGGTGAGTCTCGGATGGTGGGGCGGTGAGTATCGGATGGTGGGGCGGTGAGTCTCGGATGGTCAGGGGAAGACGACGGTCTTGTTGGCGTTCAGGAGGACGCGTTGTTCGGCGTGCAGGCGCACCGCGCGCGACAGCACCCGGCTCTCCACCTCGCGGCCGATGCTGACCAGCTGCTCGGGCGTCATCGTGTGGTCGGCCGCGGCGACGTCCTGCTCGATGATCGGCCCCTCGTCGAGCTCGCCGGTCACGTAGTGCGCTGTGGCGCCGATCAGCTTGACCCCGCGCGCGTGCGCCTGGTGGTAGGGCCTGCCTCCCTTGAAGCTCGGCAGGAACGAGTGATGGATATTGATGGCGCGTCCGGACAGCCGCCGGCAGGCCTCGTCGGACAGCACCTGCATATAGCGCGCGAGCACCACCAGGTGGATGCCGAGATCGTCCACCAGCTCGAACAACCGTGCCTCCGCCTCAGTCTTGGTCTCCGAGGTCACCGGCACGTGGTGGAACGGGATGTCGTACGACGCAGCAAGACGCTCGAAGTCGCGGTGGTTCGACACGATCGCCGGTATCTCCAGGTGCAGCGCCCCCGTACTCCATCGGAACAGCAGGTCGTTGAGGCAGTGTCCGAACCTCGACACCATGATCAGTGTCCGGTACGGGGCACGGGCCGAGAAGAGGTCCCACGACATGGAAAAGCGCTCCGCAACCGCAGCGAAATGCCCGCTGAGCCCCGCGGCGTCCTGGCCACCCTCGGAGACGCTGAACTGGACCCGCATGAAGAAGCGGCCGGTCTCGGGATCGCCGAACTGCGCGCTGGCAAGGATGTTTCCCCGGTGCTCGAGCAGGAAGCCGGAGACGGCGTGCACGATCCCTGGCCGATCGGGACAGCGCAGAGTCAAGATGAACTCAGCCGCAGGCTCGGGTGGCGGATCTGTCGCTAAGTCGCTCATGCCAGAAGTCTCATGCCAGAAGTATCGCGTCGCATGCCGTCGGCTGTCGCTTCATGTGCACTAGTGTCGCGCTGTGAGCAACAGCGCCCCTGTGGGAGTTCCGGGTGCCGGCCCTGCGAGCACCGTCCAGTCCGTCGACCGCGCCATCACGATCCTGGAGGTTCTCGCGCGGACGGGTGAGGCGGGCGTTACGGAGCTCGCTGGTGAGCTCGGCGTCCACAAGTCAACGGCCTTCCGGCTGGTAGCCGCTCTCGAGCGCCGCTCGCTGGTCGAGCAGCAGCATGGAAGAGGCAAGTACCGTCTCGGGACAGGGATCCTGCGTCTGGCCGGGGCGACGACCGCACGCCTGGACCTCGTGCAGGAGAGCCGCGGCATCAGCCGGTTGCTTGCCCAGCAGGTGGGGGAGACGGTGAACATCGCTGTCCTCTCTGACGGGGCCGCGCTCTACATGGACCAGGTCGCCGGATCCTCGGCGCTCCAGCCGCACAACTGGGTGGGGCAACGCATTCCGCTGCATGCAACCTCCAACGGCAAGATGCTCCTCAGCGGGATGGAACCGTCAGAGATCGACGGACAGGTCGGTGAGCTGCGGCGTTTCACCGCCAACACGATCACCTCGCTGCCGGACCTCGCCCGCGAGCTCGAGGAGGTCCGTACGCGGGGCTACGCCATCGCGGTCGACGAGCTCGAGATCGGTCTGACCGCAGTCGCCGCCCCGATCCGCAACGGCCATGGCGAGACCATCGCGTCGATGAGTGTCTCGGGTCCGACGTTCCGCATCGACGCCCGGCGACTTCCACAGCTGGCGCAGGCTGTCATGCGAGCCGCGGAGGACGTCTCGCTTCGACTCGGATGGCGCGGGGCGGCGTGAACAGCCGACCGAGCCCGTGAAGGCGGGTAGCGTGAATAACTGTTGCGGGACAGAATGCTTGACGGGGGTGGCCGGACCTGGTTGTGTTGTTGCGTAGCACACAGCGGGTTGCGTGATACGCAACTCGGCCCGAGGAGACGGAGGGGTGGGATGCCGGAGCTCTACATCGACGGAGCTTGGCAGCCGGCCGCCGAGGGTGGCCGCCGGGAGATCCGCTGTCCGGCCGACGGCAACGTGGTCGCCGAGGTCGACGAGGCCACCGGCGTCGACGCCACGCGAGCGATCGCGGCCGCCCGTCGCGCCTTCGACACCTCCGGCTGGGCAACCAGCTCGGTCCAGGACCGGACCGCCCTCCTCGGCCGGCTCGCCGATATACTCGTCGCCAACAAGGACGAGATCGCCCGCGCCGAGTCGCTCGACACCGGAAAGCGGATCGCTGAGAGCGAGTACGACGTCGACGATGTGGTCGGCGTCTTCCGGCACTACGCGCACGTAGCGGGCGAGGACGCCGGTCGGGTGGTGGACACCGGCCGGGCCGATGTCCGCAGCCGCATCGTGCACGAGCCGCTCGGCGTATGCGCGCTGATCACCCCATGGAACTACCCGCTCCTGCAGGCGTCCTGGAAGGTTGCGCCGGCACTTGCCGCGGCAGACACCTTCGTCCTCAAGCCCAGCGAGCTGACGCCGTCGACCGCCATCCTGCTGATGCGCTATCTCGAGGAAGCCGGCCTGCCGGCGGGAGTCGGCAACCTCATCCTCGGTGCGGGAGCGGTGGCGGGCGCTCCGCTGGCCGAGGATCCCGCCGTGGACCTCGTCTCGTTCACCGGCGGCCTGCAGACCGGACGCCACCTGATGGCCGTCGCCGCTGCGACCGTCAAGCGGGTCGCTCTCGAGCTCGGCGGCAAGAACCCCAACATCGTGTTCGCCGACTGTGACTACGAGGTCGCTCTCGACTTCGCACTCACCGCTGTCTTCCTGCACTCCGGGCAGGTCTGCTCTGCCGGTGCGCGGTTGCTGGTCGAAGAGCCGATCAAGGAGCGCCTCGTCGACGACCTCGTCGAGCGAGCCGCGCAGATCCGGCTGGGCGGACCCTTCGACGACAAGGCCGAGACCGGTGCGTTGATCTCGGCAGCCCACCGCGAGAAGGTCGAGGCCTACGTCGCCGCCGGTCTCGCCGAGGGTGCTGTGCTGCGCTGCGGTGGGGAGCGTCCCGACCAGCCGGAGCTTGCTGACGGCTACTACTACCTCCCGACGATCATCGACGGATGTACGACGGGCATGACCGTGGTCACGGAGGAGTCGTTCGGACCCGTGCTGACGGTTGAGTCCTTCTCGGGGGAGGACGAGGCGGTGGCAGTCGCCAACGACAGCATCTACGGGCTGGCCGGTGCCGTCTGGACCCAGGACGCCGGTCGCGCCGAGCGGGTGGCCAGCAGGCTCCGGATGGGCACCGTCTGGATCAACGACTACCACCCGTACGTCCCGCAGGCGGAGTGGGGCGGCTACAAGCAGTCGGGCTTCGGGCGGGAGCTCGGTGCACACGGGATCGCGGAGTACCGCGAAACCAAGCACATCTGGCACAACGTGCGTCCCCAGGTCCAGCGCTGGTTCGGCGGCACCTGATGGCGGATGCGCACACCGGCTGGGACTTCGTGATCGTGGGCGGAGGCTCTGCAGGGTGTGCGCTGGCCAACCGGCTCAGCGCCGACCCCTCGACGTCGGTCCTCGTGCTCGAGGCTGGGCACTCCGACTTCAAAGTTGACCCCTTCATCCACATGCCCGCTGCGCTGCCGTTCCCTATCGGGAGCCGTTTCTACGACTGGCGCTACGAGTCCGAGCCGGAGCCCTACATGGGCGGTCGCAAGATCTTTCACGCCCGTGGCAAGGTGCTCGGGGGCTCTAGCAGCATCAACGGGATGATCTTCCAGCGCGGCAACCCGCTCGACTACGAGCGCTGGGCGGCCGACCCCGGCATGGAGACGTGGGACTACCTGCACTGCCTGCCGTACTTCAAGAAGATGGAGACCTGCCTCGCCGGCGCGGATGCCTGGCGGGGTGGTGACGGGCCGCTGGTCCTCGAGCGTGGTCCGGCGCAGAACCCCTTGTTCGCCGCGTTCTTCGAGGCTGTGCAGGAGGCCGGCTACCCCTTGACCGACGACGTCAACGGCTACCGGCAGGAGGGCTTCGCCCGGTTCGACCGCAACGTCCACCGCGGCCGACGGCTGTCCGCAGCCCGGGCCTACCTGCACCCGGTGATGCACCGCAAGAACCTGAGCGTCGAGACGCTGGCGCATGTGACCGGGGTGACCTTCGACGGCTCGCGTGCCGTCGGCGTCGACTACCTCCGCGGTGGCCGCCTACGCCGGCATGCCAAGGCGGCGGAGGTCATCCTGTGCGGCGGCGCGATCAACACCCCCCAACTGCTTCAGCTCTCCGGCGTCGGAGACGCCGACCACCTGCGACAGATGGGCGTGCCCCTCGTCCGGCACACGCCTGGTGTCGGGGAGAACCTGCAGGACCACCTCGAGGTCTACATCCAGTACGCCTCCAAGCAGCCGGTGTCCATCGCTCCCGGCCTGCGCTGGCGCAACCGTCCGAAGATCGCGGTCGACTGGCTGCTCTTCCGCAAAGGTCTAGGTGCGACGAACCACTTCGAGGGCGGCGGGTTCTGCCGCAGCAACGACGAAGTCGACTACCCGAACCTGATGTTCCACTTCCTGCCGGTGGCCATCCGGTACGACGGCTCCGCGCCCACCGAGGGCCACGGCTACCAGGTCCACGTCGGCCCGATGTACTCAGACGTCCGGGGCAGCGTCCGGATCACCTCGACAGACCCGAAGGCTCATCCCGCGTTGCGGTTCAACTACCTCTCCACACCCAACGACCGGCGGGAGTGGGTGGAGGCCGTGCGGGTCGCCCGCCACATCCTGACCCAGCCGGCCTTCGCGCCGTACAACGACGGAGAGCTGTCGCCGGGGCCGCAGGTGGCCACTGACGACGAGGTCCTGGCGTGGGTAGGCGCCGATGCCGAGACCGCGCTGCATCCCTCCTGCACGGCGCGGATGGGTGTCGACGACCTGGCGGTCACCGATCCCATGTCGCTGCGCGTGCACGGTATCCAAGGACTCCGTGTCGTCGACGCGTCGGTTATGCCATACGTGACCAATGGAAACATCTACGCTCCTGTCATGATGGTCGCCGAAAAGGCCGCGGACCTGATCCTGGGCAACACGCCCCTCCCGCCAGCCGACGTCCCCTACTACCGCTACCGCGACGGGGCACCGCTGGACGCGCCCGCAGTCGGGGCAGCTCAGGAAGGTTCAGGTA
>JBBQKY010000020.1:0-21500 GCA_038327385.1 Propionibacteriales bacterium | reverse complement strand
GGGGGCTACTAGGCCACGCACGCGACCAGCGACCCCAGAAACAGGGGACGACCGCCAGCGTCTCGGTTCGCTGGCGGCCGCCTCCCCTATTGGACCACCCGACGCCAACTCTCACACCCCCAGTTAGGCCAAGCTGTGCGGGAAATCGAGCCACCGGCAGTGCCGGCGTGCCTAGGCGAGCTCGGCGAGCACCTTTCGGTAGGCGCTCATGTCGCGCGACTTGGACATCTCGGTCGTGACCTGCCACCGGACCAGGCCCTCCCGGTCCACCACGACCGTCGACCGCGTGGGGCACCCGATCCGCTCGTTGAAGACCTCGTAGGCCAGCGAGACTGCCCCATGCGGCCAGAAGTCGCTCAGCAGCGGGAAGGACAGGCGGTCTCGCTCGGCGAAGATGCGCAGGGAGTACATCGAGTCACAGGAGACGGCGACAAGGCCCGACGAGTCGGTTTCGAGGTCGTCGAGGTTGTCCCTGATCTCCTCGAGCTCGCCTGTGCACACACCGCTGAACGCGAACGGGTAGAACACCACCACGAGGTTCTTCCCGATGTACTGCTCGAGGGTCACGGTCTGACCGTGCTGATCCTTCAGCGAGAAGCTCGGAGCGGGTTGGCCGAGAGCGAGAGTCATGGCAGGCCTCCTGAGGGGGTACGACGACTTGGCTGCTACACCGAACGCTCAGCGGCGGCCCGACTTGACCGTCTTCGGCGAGACCAGCTTGGTTGCCACCCACTGGCTCCCGGCGGCGAGGCTGGTGGTGGTCGACAGCCCGGCCGTCGGCGCCGCCTCGGAGACGTCGCTCGGCTCGACGTAGTTGTCGCGCCCGACCTTCGGAGTGAGGAGCCAGATGGTTCCGCCGTCAGCAAGATCCGTCAGAGCGTCGACGAGCCCATCCACGAGGTCCCCATCGTCTCGGCGCCACCACAGAAGGACCGCGTCGACGACATCGCCGTAGTCGTCGTCGACGAGCGCAGACCCGACAACGGACTCGATGCCAGACCTCAGCTCCGCATCAACGTCGTCGTCCCAACCTAGCTCCTGAACCACCATGCCGGGCTGGAGCCCGAACCGGCCGGCCGGTCCGAGCTCCGCGGCGCCCGCGGTCGCGCTCACGCGTTGCCTCCTGCTGTTTCGTGGCCCGCTTGCTGCGGCCCTCGACACCGGTAGTCCACCGTGAGTCGACTATATGTGCAAGTCCCTGCCGCGGACGGCCGCAAAGCGCCGTACCGCACAGGTGGAAGAATGGAGGAGTCCCCGAGCGAAGAGAGACACCAGTGGCTAGCGCAGGTGACCGCCAGACCGTGATTCACGAGGGTTTGCCGACCCAGTTGCCCGACATCGACCCCGACGAGACGAAGGAGTGGCTCGAGTCGCTCGACTCCCTCCTCGATGAGAAGGGCAAGGCCCGCGCGCGTTACGTCATGCTCAAGTTGCTGGAGCGCGCCCGCGAGCGCCACGTGGGAGTCCCGGCTCTGCGCAGCACCGACTACATCAACACGATCCCGCCTGAGCGCGAGCCGTGGTTCCCGGGCAACGAGGACATCGAGCGCCGGATCCGGGCTTTCATCCGCTGGAACGCCGCCGTGATGGTCTCGCGGGCCAACCGCAAGGGTCTCGAGGTGGGCGGTCACATCGCCACCTACCAGTCAGCGGCGAGCCTCTACGAGGTCGGTTTCAACCACTTCTTCCGCGGCAAGGACTACCCCGGCGGCGGGGACCACATCTACTTCCAGGGGCACGGCTCGCCCGGCATCTACGCCCGCGCCTATCTCGAGGGCAGGCTCACCGAGGACCAGCTCGACGCCTTCCGTCAGGAGGTCTCGCGCGGCCCGCACGCGGGCCTGTCGTCGTACCCCCATCCCCGCCTGATGCCGGACTTCTGGGAGTTCCCGACCGTCTCCATGGGGCTCACCGCGATCAACTCGATTTACCAGGCGCGCTTCAACCGCTACCTGCAGAACCGCGGCATCAAGGACACCAGCCAGCAGCACGTCTGGGCGTTCCTGGGCGACGGGGAGATGGGTGAGCCGGAGTCACTCGGCGCTATCGGGATCGCCGCGCGCGAGGAGCTCGACAACCTCACGTTCGTCATCAACTGCAACCTGCAGCAGCTCGACGGGCCGGTGCGCGGCAACGGCAAGATCATCCAGGAGCTGGAGTCGACGTTCCGTGGCGCCGGCTGGAACGTGATCAAGGTCGTCTGGGGCCGCGAGTGGGACGACTTGCTGGCCCGCGACGTCGACGGCGTGCTGGTCAACCAGATGAACGGCACTCCGGACGGCGAGTTCCAGACGTTCACCGTCGAGTCCGGTGGCTACATCCGTGAGAAGTTCTTCGGCAGCGACCCGCGGCTGCGGGCCATGGTCGAGCACCTCAGCGACGACGACCTGCGCAGGCTGCCGCGCGGGGGCCACGACTACCGCAAGGTGTACGCCGCTTTCAAAGCCGCCACCGAGCACGTCGGCCAGCCGACGGTCATCCTCGCGAAGACCATCAAGGGCTGGACGATCGACGCGCTCGAGGGCCGCAACGCCACGCATCAGATGAAGAAGCTCACCAAGTCGGACCTGAAAACCTTCCGGGACCGACTCCACATGCCGATCACCGACGCCGAGATCGACGACCCGGAGGTAGCGCCGTTCTACCACCCCGGCGCCGACTCCCCCGAGATCCAGTACATGCTGGAGCGGCGACGTCAGCTCGGCGGTGCTGTGCCGAAGCGCAAGGTCGACCCGGCCCCGCTCGAGCTCCCCGGCGACGAGATGTACGCCGAGCTCAAGCAGGGCTCCGGCAAGCAGGCCATCGCCACCACGATGGCGTTCGTCCGGCTGCTCCGCGACCTGATGAAGGACCCCGAGATCGGCCACCGCATCGTGCCGATCGCGCCGGACGAGTTCCGGACGTTCGGGATGGACTCGATGTTCCCGACGGCGAAGATCTACTCCCCGCACGGCCAGCAGTACGACAGCGTCGACCGGATGATGCTGCTGCGCTACCGCGAGTCGACCTCGGGGCAGATGCTGCACGAGGGCATCAGCGAGGCCGGCGCCATGAGCTCGACGATCGCTGCCGGGTCGGCCTACGCCACCCACGGCGAGCACATGATCCCCGTCTACATCTTCTACTCGATGTTCGGCTTCCAGCGCACCGGCGACTCCATCTGGGCCTACGCCGACCAGCTGGGCAGAGGCTTCCTCATCGGCGCCACGGCAGGGCGGACCACGCTGACCGGGGAAGGGCTGCAGCACGCTGACGGCCACTCTCCGCTACTGGCCGCCTCCAACCCGGCATGCGTCTACTACGACCCCGCCTTCGCCTACGAGATCAGCTACCTCGTCCAGGACGGCCTCGCCCGGATGTACGGGTCGAGCGACGACCACCCGCATGGCGAGGACGTCTTCTTCTACATCACGCTCTACAACGAGCCGACCATCCAGCTCCCCGAGCCCGCAGGTGTCGACGTCGACGGGATCCTGCGCGGCATGCACCTGGCCCGCCCCGCCGAGACGCACGAGGGCGACGACCGGCCGCATCTCCAGCTGCTGGCCTCGGGGGTTGCGGTGCCGTGGGCGATCAAGGCGCAGCAGCTGCTGGCCGACGAGTGGCAGGTCCGCGCGGACGTCTGGTCCGTCACGTCCTGGAACGAGCTGGCCCGAGAGGCCGTGAACGTCGACGCCTGGAACCTGTTGCGGCCGGACCAGGCGCCGCGGACGTCGTACGTCGCGCAGAAGCTGGCAGATGCACCGGGTCCGCTGCTGGCGGTCAGCGACTACATGCGGGCGGTCCCCGACCAGATCTCGCAGTGGGTCGGCTCCGACTGGCACTCGCTCGGCACTGACGGGTTCGGCTTCGCCGACACCCGGGCGGCGGCGAGGCGCTTCTTCAAGGTGGACGCAGAGTCCATCACCGTCGCGGCCCTCGAGGCGTTGGCCAAGCGCGGCGACGTCGATGTCGACTCCGCCGTGAAGGCGGTAGAGCGGTACCGCATCGACGACCCAACGGCCGTCGCCGGCGTCAAGCAGGAAGGCGCCGGTGCCTAGCTCGCCGTCACCCGTACCCCGTCGCCCGGGTCGCGGGTCGCGGTTCGTGTGCGGGTGGGTGCGCATCCCGCGATTCGTCGGCAGTTGAGCGGGTCATCAGGCGCTGCCGGCCATCAGACGAATCGATAGGTGGCCCGCGGACTGGCTCGCTCCGGCAAGGGGCGGCATTGGCGCGCGGTGCCCGCGCCATGTAGATTAACACCCGGGGGGGATATGTTGCAGACCGAACTTCATACGCAATAACGTCCTCCTGGAGTGCTCATGCGGTCCCATCGTCCCCTTGTCCTCCTTGCCGGCCTCTTCCTCGGCATTGCAGGCTTCAGCATCCCGGCGTCGACGGCCACCGGCGCCGCTCTTCCGGCGCCAGCCAGCGCCGCTCTTCAGCCGGCCACCGGCCCCGCTCTTCCGGCGCCAGCAGCGGGCCCGGACAGCTCGACAGGTGGCGCCCTCTGGACCTCGGTCGCAGCCACCGGCGAGCACACCTGCGCTGTCGCCACCGACGGCTCGCTGTGGTGCTGGGGAAACAACAAGTACGGCCAGCTCGGTCTCGGGAGCGTCGTGGGCCAGAAGGCCCCTGTCCAGGTGGGCAGCCAGAACAGCTGGGTCAGCGTCGCCGCCAACCTCGACCACACCTGCGCGATCCGGAACGACAACAGTCTGTGGTGCTGGGGGAACAACAACAACGGCCAGGTCGGCGACGGTACGACGACAACCCGGCTCTCGCCCACACCGATAGGCGGCTCCAACTGGGCGAGCGTCACCGCCGGGTTCGCTCACACGTGTGCCACTCGTCTCGACTCCTCCCTGTGGTGCTGGGGCGGCAACGCGTATGGCGAGCTCGGCAACGGCACCACGACGAACTACAGCACGCCGACCCAGGTGGGCAACCGCACCGACTGGGCCACCGTGGCCGCGGGTGGACAGCACACGTGTGCCATCGACAGCAGCGAGGCGCTGTGGTGTTGGGGTGACAACTCCGACGGCCAGATCGGGCAAGGCACCCTTGACCGCCGTGTCTCTCCCGTGCATGTGGGCCACAAGTCCTGGCGGTCCGTCACGGCCGGGGCCTCCCACACGTGCGGCGTCCGCCGCGACCACACGCTCTGGTGCTGGGGCAACGACGGCGTGAACCCTGAGGTCGGCAAACCGCGTCAGGTGGGCAGTCAAAGCGTCTGGGCCTCGGTGCGCGCCGGCATCGCCAACACCTGCGCGATCCGGACCGACGCGAGCCTGTGGTGCTGGGGCGTCAACGACCACGGGCAGCTCGGCCAGGGTACGACGGTGCCGAGCGCCACACCCCTCGAGGTCGACCCGGGCTCGGCGTGGACTGTGATGGACGTCGGTGGCGAGCACACCTGCGCCATCCGAACCGACCAGACGTTGTGGTGCTGGGGACAGAACGACAAGGGCGAGCTCGGAGACCACGGCCTCGGTGATCGCTTCCTGCCGACACCCGTCGACTCGCTGACCAACTGGACCTCGATGACGGACGGCGGCGGTAGCCATACCTGCGCCATCGACAACAAGTCGGGCCTTTGGTGCTGGGGCGCCAACGGCAGTGGCCAGGTCGGGGACGGCACGACGGACCCCCGCACCTTGCCGGTGCATATCGGGATCTCGTCGTGGCTCATGGTCAGCGACGCCGGGGTCAGTACCTGCGCCATCCCCGTCACCCACACGCTGTGGTGCTGGGGCGGCAACGATCGCGGCCAGGTCGGCGTCGGTGACACGGTCGCGCGACTGGCACCCAAGCAGGTCGGGGCAGTCTCCACCTGGACGACCGTCAGCGCCGGCGACCAGCATGTCTGCGCGATCAAGTCACCCGGGACGTTGTGGTGCTGGGGTGCCAACACCTATGGCCAGGTGGGCGACGGTACGACGACGGACGCGCTGCGCCCGGTCCAGGTCGGCGCCGCCAACAACTGGGTGTCGGTCAGCCCGGGAGCAACCCATACCTGCGCCGTCCGTGACGACAACAGCTTGTGGTGCTGGGGCGACAACACCGCCGGTGAGCTCGGCAACGGGACCCAGACGCAAGAGCTGACGCCCGTTCGCGTGGGGAGCGGCTCCTGGTTCTCGGTGAGTTCCGGAGGTCAGTACACCTGTGGGCTGCAGACCGACAGCACGCTGTGGTGCTGGGGCCTCGACGACTACGGGCAGGTCGGCCACCCACCGGGCGGTGAGCACAACAGCCCGACGCAGGTGGGACAGGATTTCTGGCTGAACGTCAGCTTAGGCGCCGACCACAGCTGCGCCATCGGCACAGACAACACGCTGTGGTGCTGGGGACGGGGCCGATCGGGAGACATCGGCAGCGACAATGCCGAGAACGACGCCCCGACCCAGATCGGCAGCGACAACATCTGGATGACGGCGTCGGCCTTCGACTCCACGTCCTGCGCGATCAAGTTCGGCGGCACCATGCTCTGCTTCGGCGACGACACCATCGGGCAGCTCGGCGACGGCAGCCCGACACCGGAACGCGTCCATCCCGTCCCGATCATGGTCGTTCCCGACTGAGCTGGCGCCAGCCAGCAGGGCCGTCCTCGGTGACTCGGCCGCACACCTTTCGACCGGCCCGGGACGTCCCGACGTCGGGGGGTCGGTCGAGACCCGTGGGGTTTGCTCGGTGGCCCTACGGGCTCGAGGTGCCGGTGTCGTGAGAGCGACGACGGCACCTCGAGGCTTGTCGAAGGCAGACCGACCGCCGCGTCAGCGCTTGGCGTGCGACCAGTGCAGCAGCTTCTCCAGCGGCCAGGTGTTGACGATCCGCTCGGAGGGCACCCCGGATGCGACCGCGCGGGCACACCCGTAGTCCTGGAAGGCCAGCTGGCCCGGTGCGTGAGCGTCGGTGTCGATGCTGAACAGGCACCCGGTCTCGAGTGCGAGCGCGATAAGCCGTGAAGGGGGGTCGCGTCGCTCGGGGCGGGAGTTGATCTCGACGGCCACGTCGAACTGCGCGCACGCAGCGAAGACGACCTCGGCGTCGAACTCGGACTCCGGCCGGATCCCGCGCGAGCCCTCGACGAGCCGGCCGGTGCAGTGGCCCAAGACGTTGGTGTGCGGGTCGGAGATCCCACCGACCATCCGCACCGTCATGGTCTCGGAGTCCGCCCGAAGCTTCGAGTGGACACTCGCCACGACCACGTCGAGCCGGTCGAGCATGTCCGGAGTCTGGTCGAGGCCACCGTCCTCGAGGATGTCGACCTCGATGGCCGGCAGCAGCCGGCACCCGTGGCCAGCGCTGCCGGCGCGGCCGCCGTTGATCGACTCCACCACGTGGAGCTGGTCCGTCAGCCGTTCCGCGGTAAGCCCCCGCGCGACGGTGAGGCGCGGCGAGTGGTCGGTGAGGGCGAGGTACTCGTGGCCGAGGCCGCGCGCCGCCTCGACCATCTCCTCGAGCGGCGAGCCCCCGTCGGACCAGTTGGAGTGGGCGTGCAGGTCTCCCCGCAGAACATCACGGATGGCCTCGCCGCCCTCGGCCAGCGGTGTCCGCCCCTCCTCGCGCAGCTCGGCCAGGTACCCAGGCACGGCGCCGCGGACCGCGTCAGCGACGACCGCCGCGGTCTTCGGCCCTACCCCTGGCAGGTCGGTCAGCGTGCCGTCCTCGACCCGTCGTACCACCTCGCCTGCGGGCAGGTCGGCGAGCAGCCAGGCCACCTTCCGGTATGCCTGCACCCGATGGGTCTGCGCGCGGGAGCGCTCCAGCCAGAAGCCGATCTCCGACAGTGCCGCCACCGGGTCCATGCAGACATCCTGCCTTATCCGGTTCTTTGTCCGATCACCACAAAGAAGGCGTCTAGGCTAGACGCATGGTTGGCGGTACGGCGGTAGCGACACGCAGGCTCGAGGCGTCCGTAGGCGCCCTGACGCAGGCCGCGATCGCCAAGATGACCGACGAGCTGACCTGGTTCCGCGCTCTCCCAGCCCAGGAGCGGTCCTGGATCGGCCTGATCGCAGGCGCCGGCATCGCCAGCTTCGTCGACTGGTTCCGCGACCCCACGACCAGTCCCACCGTCACCGCCGACGTCTTCGGAACCGCACCGCGCGAGCTCACCGGTCTCGTGACGCTGCAGCAGACGGTCGAGATGGTGCGGACGACGATCGCTGTGGTGGAGGACCGGGTGGAGGGCCTGGTCGGCCCACGGGACGCCCCGCTGGTGCGGGAAGCGGTGATGCGCTACTCGCGGGAGATCGCCTTCGCTGCTGCCGATATCTACGCCAGAGCCGCCGAGCAGCGAGGGGCGTGGGACGCGCGGCTCGAGGCGCTGATCGTCGACTCGGTGCTGCGCGGGGAGGCCGACGACGCCATCCGCTCGCGGGCCACCGCCCTTGGCTGGGCATCCACGAGCGGGGTCTGTGTCGTGCTGGGCTTCACGCCGGAGGGGAACTCCGCGACGGCCGTCGACACGATCAAGCGCTCGGCCCGTGCCGGGGCTCTCGACGCCCTGTGCGCCGTACAAGGCGAGCGCCTCGTCGTCGTCCTCGGCGGTGTCGACGACCCGGACAAGGCGGGGACCCGGATCGCCGGGCACTTCGGGCCGGGCGCTGTCGTCACAGGTCCCGTGGTGGGTGACCTGCTGTCCGCCAGCATCTCCGCCCGCGCGGCCCTGGCCGGACTGCGCGCCGCGATCGCATGGCCCGACGCCCCACGCCCGGTCTCCAGCGACGACCTGCTTCCCGAGCGGGCGCTGTCTGGCGACGGGCACGCCCGCCGCCAGCTGGTGGAGCTCGTCTACCAGCCGCTGTGCGACACCAGTCCCACGCTGCTCGACACCCTGACCGCCTACCTCGACTCCGGCGGGTCGATCGAGGCGACGGCGAGAGCGTTGTTCGTGCACCCCAACACGGTTCGTTACCGCGTGCGGCGCATCGCCGACGTGACCGGCCTGGCCCCTACCGACTCTCGCGACGCCTACACGCTGCGGATGGCGCTCACCTTGGGGCGGCTGCGGTCTACCAGCTCGTTGTAGAAAACCTCCAACAACACTCCATCGAGTTTCGTGCTGGAATGAGTGCGGGCGAACGGAGCGCAGACGGCATGATGACTCTGTGCTTGCGATTGTCGCCCCGGGCCAGGGTGCTCAGACCCCCGGCTTCCTCGAGCCGTGGCTGGAGGATCCCAGCTTCGCCGACCGCCTCACCTGGCTGTCGGCGGTCGCGGGCCTTGATCTCGTCCACTACGGGACCGAGGCGGACGGGGAGACCATCCGCGACACGGCGGTGGCCCAACCTCTGCTGGTGGCCTCGGCCATGCTCGCAGCGCTCGCCCTCTTCCCGCATCCGGCGGACTACTTCGGCAAGATCAGCGTTGTCGCCGGTCACAGCGTGGGGGAGGTAGCCGCAGCCACCGGAGCCGGGGTCATCACGGCCGAGCAGGCGATGGTGTTCGTCCGGGAGCGCGGGCGGGCCATGGCCGCGGCATCGGCTGTCACGCCGACGGGCATGACCGCTGTTCTCGGCGGCGAGCGCGAGAGTGTGCTGGCGGCGCTCGTGCGTCACAATCTCGTCGCAGCCAACGACAACGGGGGCGGCCAGATCGTCGCAGCCGGCACCCTCGACCAGCTCGGGTCCTTCGCTGCCGACCCGCCGGACAAGGCCCGGCTCGTCCCGCTGAAGGTTGCCGGCGCCTTCCACACCGCGCACATGCAGCCGGCGGTCGACGTACTCGCCCGGCTGGCTCGCTCGATCACCACGCACGACGCGAGGACGCGCCTGGTCTCGAACCGCGACGGACAGGTGGTGCACAGCGGGCCGGAGGTGCTCAAACGCCTCGTCATGCAGGTCAACAGCCCGGTCCGCTGGGACCTCTGCATGCAGACCATGTCCGACCTGGGGGTCACCGGGATCCTCGAGATGCCGCCGGCGGGGACGCTGGCCGGCCTTGCGCGCCGACAGCTGAGAGGTGTCGAGACATTCGCGTTGAACACACCCGACCAGCTCGACGACGCGCTCGACTTCGTCGAGAAGCACGGCGACGCGATGCCCATCGGCGACGCCCCCACCTGGCGGATGCTCGTGTCGCCGTCGAAGGGCACGTTCAAGCAGGCGGTTCGGACACCGCACGGCGCCTTGCTGCACCCGGGTACGACGATCGGCGACGTCAGCAACCTCCGTGGCGCCACCCCGGTCGTCGCGCCGTACGGCGGCACGATCGTGGAGTGGATCGTGGAGGACGGCGACCTCGTCTCACCTGGCCAACCGCTCGTGCGCCTGCACCCGGAGAGTGAGTGACATGGCAGCGACCATCAGCACGGCGCGGGGGGCGGAGCACGCCGCCATCCTCGGAATCGGCAGCTACCGGCCCAGCCGTGTTGTCAGCAACGCGGAGATCTGCGAGACGATCAAATCGACCGACGAGTGGATTCGCACGCGCTCCGGCATCATCGAGCGTCGCTGGGCTGAGCCGCATGAGACGGTGCTGTCCATGAGCGTCGCCGCGGGGCGCCAGGCGCTCGAACGCGCTGGGGTCGACCCCGGACAGCTCGGCTGTGTGATCGTGGCTACCGTCACCCACCTGATGCAGACGCCTGCGGTGGCGACGCTCGTCTCCGACGAGCTGGGCTCCACGCCAGCGGCTGCCTTCGACATCTCGGCGGCCTGCGCTGGCTTCTGTCACGGGGTTGGCCTCGCCTCCGACATGGTCAGGACGGGAACCTCCAAGTACGTGCTGGTCGTCGGCGTGGAGCGGCTCTCCGACATCACCGACCGCTACGACCGGGGTACGGCCTTCATCTTCGCCGACGGAGCCGGCGCCGCGGTGGTGGGACCGTCGGATGTCGAGGGCATCGGGCCGGTCGCCTGGGGCGCCGACGGGTCGAAGTACGACTTCATCCGGCAGACCGAGACCTGGACGGACGTCCTCGAGATGGAGAAGCCGTCGATGCCCAACCTGCGGATGGACGGTAATCCCGTCTTCCGATGGGCGTCCTTCGAGATGGCGAAGGTCGCCCGCGAGGCGCTGGACCGCGCCGGCGTCACGGTCGACGACCTCGACGTGTTCCTGCCACACCAGGCGAACATGCGGATCACCGACGCGATGGCTCGAACCCTCAAGCTCCCGGACACCGTCGCGATCGCGCGCGATATCGCCTACCAGGGCAACACGTCCGCGGCGTCCGTGCCGCTCGCCGCCGACGCGATGCTCGAGTCCGGCGAGGCCAAGAGCGGTGATCTCGCGCTGCTCATCGCCTTCGGCGCCGGCCTCGCCTACGCCGCACAGGTGGTCACACTCCCGTGACGCCTGTCGCCACCTCCGCGCGAGGATCCGACGCTCAGGCTGCCCCGGCGACCCCACCGTCGGATCTTTCTGCGACGCCCCATGAATCTCGCGGTTTCGCCGCGGAACCCCCGGCCCGGTCCGGGAGCCGTCTATCCATCCCAGCAAGCAGAAGGAGCCAGCCAGATGGCCAGCACTGAGGAGATCCGATCCGGACTCGCCGACATCGTCAACGAGGTCGCCGGGATCCCCGCTGACGACGTGCAGCTCGACAAGTCCTTCATCGACGACCTCGACGTCGACTCGCTCTCCATGGTCGAGGTGGTGGTGGCCTCGGAGGAGCAGTTCGGCGTGAAGATCCCGGACGACGAGGTCAAGAACCTCAAGACCGTCGGCGACGCCGTCGCCTTCATCGAGAAGGCGCAGAACGGCTAGCAGACAGCCAGCGAGCTCGCCCACCAGCGGGGCTCGCCGGGCAAGCGGCCTGGGTCGGCCGCGGCCATCCATCGAGCACGAGGTGAGCATCTGATGAGTTCCACACGCGTCGTCGTCACCGGCCTCGGTACGACGTCCCCCGTCGGCGGCGACGTCGCCTCCACCTGGGAGGCGATGCTGGCGGGTCGCTCCGGCGTACGCACGCTGCAGGCCGACTGGGCTGCGGAGCTGCCCGTCAGGATCGCCGCAACTGCCGCCGTGGAGCCGACAGAGGTCCTCGACCGGGTCAAGGCGCGCCGGCTCGACCGCGCCTCGCAGTTCGCGATGGTCGCCGCGATGGAGGCTTGGCAGGACGCTGGGCTCGCCGATAGCGATGTGGACCCGGATCGCGTCGGGGTGGCGCTGCCCTCGGGGATCGGTGGGGTGCAGACCCTGCTGGCCAACTACGACGTGCTGAAGGAGAAGGGACCCCGGCGGGTGTCCCCACTCGCCGTACCGATGTTGATGCCCAACGCGCCGGCGGCCAACGTCAGTCTCTACGTGAAGGCGAGGGCCGGAGTGCACTGTCCCGTCTCGGCCTGCGCGTCCGGCAACGAAGGCATCGCGTTGGGGCTCGACCAGATCCGGCTCGGCCGGGCCGACGTCATGGTGGTCGGTGGCACCGAAGCGGCCATCCACCCGCTGCCGATGTCGGCGTTCGCGCAGATGATGGCCCTGTCCAAGCGCGAGGGCGACCCGACGCTGGTCTCCCGTCCCTGGGACATCGACCGCGACGGCTTCGTCCTCGGCGAAGGCGCCGGCGTGCTCGTCATCGAGTCGGAGGAGCACGCAACCGCTCGCGGCGCCACGGTCTACGCCGAGCTGCTCGGCGCCGGTATGACGGCCGACGCGCACGACATCGCGCAGCCGGAGCCGCGCGGGCGAGGCGGTGCGCGCGCGATCCTGGCGGCGCTTCGCGAGTCGGGCATCGAGCCGGGCGACATCAAGCACATCAACGCCCATGCGACGTCCACACCGCTCGGTGACGCCGCCGAGGGACTGATGATCCACGACACCCTCGGCAAGCACGCCACGGATGTGGTGGTCACCAGCACCAAGTCGATGACCGGCCACCTGCTCGGTGGTGCGGGAGCGCTCGAGTCGATCGCCACGGTGCTGGCGATCCGCCACCGCGTCGTACCGCCGACGATCAACCTCGACAAGCTCGATCCCGCCGTGGATCTCGACATCGCCACCTATCCCCGGGAGCTTCCCGCGGGTGACATCGCAGCCCTGAACAACTCCTTCGGCTTCGGCGGCGCCAACGTCGCCGTTGCCTTCGCCAGCTACTGACCCTTTCGCCAGCTAGTGACCCATCGCCAGCTAGTGACCCATCGCCAGCTACTGACCAGCTTCACGACGAGGTGACTGTGACCACCACGCAACAGGCGCAGCCGGGCAAGATCACGGTGCCACGGGAGGAAGACCCCCGTAACCCCAACCTCCGCCTTGCTGCGTTCTTCGATGCGAACAGCCTCGAGCTCATCAGCCCGGACGACGACTCCGGCATGCTGGCGGCAGTCGGCACCGTCGAGGGGACGCGGGTCGTCGGCTTCTGCTCCGACGCCACCGTCATGGGCGGCGCCATGGGCAACGACGGGTGCGCTGTCGTGTGCCGTGCCTACGAGCGGGCGTTGGCCGACCAGACGCCGATCGTGGGGCTCTGGCACTCGGGAGGCGCCCGCCTCGCCGAGGGGGTGCTGTCCCTGCACGCTGTGGGTCTGATCTTCCATGCCATGACGCAGGCGTCCGGCAAGATCCCGCAGATCTCCGTCGTGCTGGGGCCTGCAGCCGGTGGCGCCGCCTACGGCCCGGCCCTCACCGACGTCGTCATCCTCGGTCCAGAGGGACGGATCTTCGTGACCGGCCCCGATGTCGTCCGGTCCGTGACCGGTGAGGACGTCGACATGCTCCGCCTCGGCGGGCCGGAGCCGCACGGCCGGCGGTCGGGCGTCGTGCACGTTCTCGCGGACTCAGAGCCTGACGCGCTGGTGCGCGCACGCGCGCTGGTGTCCTTGCTGGGTGACCAGGGGCGACTCGACCCATCCAGCGTCACCGACGTCGACCTGGCGCTCCAGATGCCGGAGTCGAAGCGCCGCGCCTACGACGTGCACCCCTTCGTCGCGCAGCTTCTCGACCCCGAGACCATGTTCGAGCTGCACCAGCGCTGGGCGCCGAACATCGTCACGTCCCTCGGACGTCTGGGCGGCCGGACGGTCGGTGTGATCGCCAACAATCCGCTGCGGCTCGGGGGCTGCCTCGACTCGCCGTCTGCGGAGAAAGCGGCGCGCTTCGTGCGGATGTGCGACGCGTTCGGGGTGCCGCTCGTCGTCGTCGTCGACGTGCCCGGCTACCTGCCCGGCGTGGGGCAGGAGTGGGATGGCGTCGTACGACGTGGGGCGAAGCTCCTGCATGCCTTCGGCGAGGCGACAGTGCCGAGAGTGACACTGGTGACGCGCAAGGCCTACGGAGGGGCCTACATCGCCATGAACGCACGCGCACTCGGTGCGACGCGGGTCTTCGCCTGGCCGGGCGCCGAGGTCGCAGTCATGGGTGCTGTCGCGGCGGTCCGAATCCTGCACCGGCGCAAGATCGCTGCCGTCGCCGCTGATCTTCGCCCGACCGTGGAGGCCGAGCTCGCTGCTGAGCACGAGATACTCGCGGGGGGAATCGCGAAGGCGGTGGAGATCGGGGTCATCGACGAGGTGGTCGAGCCGTCCGGCACCCGCTCCGCGCTGGCCACTGCCTTGGCGAGGGCGCTCACCGACCGCGACCCCGAGGCCGCCGTCGACAGCTTGGACCGCGACGGCACCAGAATTCGCGGCGCCCACGGCAACATCCCTCTCTGACTCAACGCCACTTGCGCCTCGCTTTCCCGTTAGGGACGAGGCGGTCAGCCGCGTCGGGCATCTGGACAGGACTCGGCTGAAGGCAAGGGGGCCGATCGTGGAGCGAGCGGTAGACGGATGACAAAGGTGGTTCCGGCGCGAGTCGAGGAAAGCTCGACCTCCCCGCTCATTGCCTGAACGAGCGCTTTTACGATGGCCAGGCCCAATCCGGCGCCTCCCGGAGAGGAGGTGCGCGCACCCCTTCCGCGGTACATGCGTTCAAAGATGTGCGGTAGGTCGTCGGAGGCGATACCTGTTCCGCTGTCCGAGATCTCGATCAGCGCCTGAGGCCCCTCGCGCCGGGAGCGGAGGGTAATGGTTGCCCCCTCGCGGGTGTGCTGGACGGCGTTTGCCAGGAGGTTCGTGAGCACCCGAAGTAGCGCTTCGGGGTCGGCCAGCGCGAAAAGGTCAGGCTCTGCGTAGACATGCGCTTCGCGGGCATCGAGGAGCATGCCCCTGAGGAGAGCCTCTCGCACAGTCAGCTCCACCTCCACCCGCATGGAAGCCATTGGGATGCCCTCGTCGAGCCGGGCAAGAAGGAGAAGGTTCTCCACGATCCCGGCCATCCGATCGAGCTCTGTCATGACGAGGGTGAGGGATCGATGCTGGTCGTCGGTCTTGATCGTGCTCTCCAGAAGCTCGATCTGACCTCGTGCGATCGTGAGCGGGGTCCTCAGCTCGTGCGAGGCATCGGTCAAGAAGCGCCGCTGCCCCGAGAATGCCCTTTGCAGCTTCTCCAGCATGCGGTTGAAGGCGGCGGCAAGCCGCCCCACTTCATCCAGGGGACCATCCGCTGCGGCTCGCCTGGACAGATCTCCACTTTCCTCGATCGCGGCGACCTCGCCAGACATCCGCTCCAGCGGCGCCAGGGTACGCCGAATCGTTGCGAGGCCCAGAATGGCTGCCACTATCAGTCCCGCGCCGCTCGCCAGCACAATCGCCGAAAGGACGGCGGCGAGCGCGGCGTCCATTGGCGCCTTTGACGCCGCGCAAACGAGAGTGCCGATCTGGCGCCCCTCGAAGACAATGGGTACGGTCAGTGCGCGAATGTTGACCCCCCCTCCGGCGAGATCCCACCAGCGAACTGTCGTGGCTCGGAGTAGGCCCACTCCTTGGGGGAGAGTGCGAAGGTCAGGACCGCTCTCGCTCGACAGGACCGTCCCATCCTGGGTACGCACCGCCACGACCTGGTCTTCGCCGAATGCGCTGACCTGGAGCCACCGACGCGACTGAGCAGTCAGGTCTCCTGGCGTCTCGATGCTTCGACCGGGACCACGATCGAACGACTGGACGCTGGCGGTGAGCTCGTGGTCGAACTCGCTCTGGAGGTGGCTGCGAGTAACCAGGACGACGATGCTCGCAACGATGAGTAGGGTGGCCGCGGCGAGCATGGCAGAGATCGCCACGAGGCGAACCGTTAGTCCCAGCGGCTTCCTGTCCCAGCCGCATACCCGTATTCGGGAAAGCACCTTGGGTGGCTCCTTCTGGCGCTCGACTCGGCGCCTACCGCCCACCTCCGTGCCCCTTGTCGCCCTGGTCTCCCTTGCTGCCCCTGTCTCCCGCGTCGTACTTCTGTACTTCGTGACGCACCTTATCGACCGGGGGCAGCGAGCCGGTCGTGAAGTGGGTGCTCGGCGGCAGACTGGGCGCGGGCCAGCTGGTTCCCGTCGACCTAGGCGCGGGCCAGCTGGTTCCCGTCGACCTCGTAGTTGCGGTTTCCGACCTCGGGCTGGGCCCGGCGTGAACGCCGACCGAGCCCGGTCCGGTTTGCGCGTGCACGTCCGAAGTCGGGCCGGCTTGCGCGTGAGCGCCCAGGGAGTTCCCCATCAGCGTGGTGGACGGTGTTGTCGGCAGAACGGTGGTCGGACGGGCGCCCACCGTAGCGGCAGGCGGCAACGGCACACTCGTCAGGCCGCCTATCCGCAGCGCCCCGATCAGAAAGGCGGCTGCCGCGAGCAAGGCTGCCAATGCAACTTTCACGACACGTTTCCTGCAGGTTCCGGCTCCGCCGACGGGACAACGAATCGGTATCCGGCCCCGCGAACGGTCTCGATGAACTGCCCGCCGATCTTGCGACGCAGCGCCGCTACGAACACATCCACCACATTCGAACCGGGGTCGAAACCTAGGTCCCAGACCAGCCTGAGCAGCTGCTCTCGAGACAGAACCTGACCCTGGTGACGCATGAACGCGGCCAGCAGGCTCAGCTCTCTCGCTGACAGGGACACCTCCCGCCCGACGAGGGCCACCCGGTGGGAAGCAAGGTTCAGGTTCAGCGGTCCGGCCTTCAACATCCCGCGGTCGTCTGCCTGCCACCGGAGCCGAGCCGTGATGCGGGCGGCGAGCTCTCCGATCGAGAATGGTTTCGTGATGTAGTCGTCCATCCCCGCAGTCAGACCTCCCACCTTGGAACCAGTGTCATCTAGAGCGGTGAGAGCGATGACAGGGAGTCTCGGCTTCACTGCACGGATGTCCTCCAACACCTGGAGACCATGCCGACTCGGGAGCATCAGGTCGAGCAGAACCAAGTCGATGTCGAACTTGCTCACCAGCTCCAGCCCGGTCTCTGGATCGGACGCGCAAGAGACAGCAAATCCTCTGGCACCGAGGCCGCGCTCCACGATCTCCTGGACCCGAGCGTCGTCCTCTATGAGCAGGATGTTGACCACGTTGGTCCTTCCGGGCCCGAAGGCTTAGCCATCGCAACAAGGTACCTCCGATGGCCGCGCAACGGTGACTCTCGGACGTGAAGGTTTCTTAAGGTGGGCCTCATCCGACCTTCACGTCCACGACTCATGCTGACAAACAACAGACATCGAGCCGTGAGGGGCAATAGATGGCGCCGTATGCAGAGATGGCAGCAGTGTCTCCTCGCCTTGCTCGCAAGTGCGGTGAATCGTCCAGCTGGGGATTCGGCTTTGGAGAAAAGATTGCCCCCGGGTTGGTGGCACGGGGCCGCCTTGGGGCGGGCTTTCGATTCGAGACCTGGATGGCGTGGTCGGTGCCGCAGTGGAGCCCTGTGGTGGTCAAGATTCCCCGACGAGACGAGCTGAGTACCCGAACGCTTGCTGCGCTCGCGCGAGAGGCCGAGACCGTTCTCGCCGTGTCCCATCCATCCGTTCAGCGTCTGCTCGAGGCCAAGCTGGCGGCGTCCCTGCCACACCTGATCTACGAATACATAGACGGTCCCACCCTGGCCGACCTCTTGGCGGAAGTAGGCAAGCTCGCTCCGGCGGACGTTATCCGCCTTGGGATGCAAGTTGGCGCCTCGCTCCATCACCTGCACAAGCTCGGCATCGTTCATTCCGACGTAACGCCCTCGAGTGTGTGCCTGCGGGACGGTCGAGCTATCCTGCTCGGCTTCGACATCGCCCGCCCGGTCGGTGGGGTTCGCCCCGCCGCCGACCGGGCGCGAGGGACTCCCGCGTACATGGCTCCGGAACAGGTCGGAGGCCTGCCGGCAGCAACTCCGATGGATCTGTGGGCGCTGGGCGCCGCTCTGCACGAGGCCGCGGCAGGGAGGCCCGCCTTCGATTCAGGCGGCACTCGTGGCCCGAACCGGTACCCGCAGCTCGAGAAGCGTGCAGCACCGCTCCGCACTCTCGACTCGTCGATCCCGGCAGCTCTCGAACGACTCGTCAGTCGGCTCCTCGAGTCCTTACCGTCGCGCCGACCCTCTGCCGCCATGACCGTGCTGTGGCTCTTAGAAGACGCCGCACCGGGCAGCGGAGACGGTTCGTGGCCGAGCAGGGTTGCCGAGCCTCCCCCTGCACGACCTGGAGCCCCCCGCGAGCGCTTCCGTCTCCCTCGAGGTCGTAGTACCAACGTACGAGTGAAATCTGTAAGGACTAGCGCCTACCGTGAGTGATCTAGGGAACCGTGATCATGGAGTCCGAATGAACACGCAATGTATCGCCACACCGAGGCTCAGCACGTCGCAACGTGGGGATTCCATCACCCTGGAGCCACTCGACCACTCTCGACTTGGGCGGGCAAAGTCGGCATACACCACCCGGTACGTGTCACGGCTGCTCTCGCGTAATTCGACCGATTTATGGCTGCTGTCTGGTGATGAAGTCATCCCACATGCCGGAGACGTATTACTCGCTCGTGTGCATCGGGTGGGACAGCATTTCCGCATCGAGCGCCCGGAGAGCAGGCGAGCAGCTCTGTTCGAGGGGGACGAGATTCTCGTCGCATACGGGGACAGATATGCGCCTGACCAGTTCGAGTCCAAGGTACCCCTGAATCTCGACCTGACCAACCTGGCGGCAGCTGGTGGCCTCGCTGGCGACGTGATCACTGCGCACGACCTGATGGACGACCCAACCGAGATCGAACCGCTCGGTCTGCTGGCCGACGTGGACGGTGTCCTCACCTTGCAGCGCTGCGCCCCTCACCAGACGGTCAGCCCGGAGGAATTCCAAGGCCTCTCTCGCGTCCGCACTCCCCCGGTGTTCGCCGTTCTGGGAACCTCCATGAACTCGGGCAAGACCACCACGGTCGCGTCGATCGTTCGAGGTTTGACGGCGGCGGGACTCGAGGTTGCCGCGGGCAAGGTCACGGGGACCGGAGCCGGTGGGGATCCCCGGCTGTTCGAGGACTCCGGCGCCACCACTGTCATGGACTTCACGCACTACGGGTACGCATCGACGTACCGGTTGGGGCACGACGAGATCCGCGCCCTGCTGGTTTCACTGATAAGCGATCTCGCGAGGGCGGCCCCGGACGCGATCGTGCTCGAGGTGGCCGATGGCTTGTTCCAGCGGGAGACGGCACGGCTCATCGACGACCCCCTGTTCGCTCGACTCGTGGACAAGATCGTCTTCGCGGCGGGCGACGCGCTCGGAGCCCTCGCGGGCCACAACCTGTTAACGTCCAAGGGACTCGCCCCGGTAGCTGTGAGTGGTCTCTTGACTGCCTCCCCGTTGGCGAAGCTCGAGGCTGTCGCCGCGCTTGACGTGCCCGTCCTGCGCGTCGACGAGCTCGCCAGCGCTGACATCGTCCATCTCCTACTGCCCTGCCGCTCACAACCCGCTCTCGCAGGGGGCACTGCTCATGACCGATTCGCCGGCTGAGGGTCCGGCCAGATCGGGTCTCCCAGCTCTGTGGGCCGGCACTCGCCGAAGGCACCTGGTCCTTCTGGTTCTTTCCGGTCTCGGCCAGGCAGCCGCTGGCGGCGTCGGTGCCCTACTGCTCAGCGACGCGCTCAATGGCTCGGCAGCCCGGCACCGGCCGCTGGTGTTCGCGCTGCTGATGGCCGCGGCGGTCGTTGTCGGCCTGCTCCGCGGGGCTGAGCGTGTCCTCGCCGAACGGCTGAGCCAGCACTACGTTCAGGAGATTCGGCTCGGACTCATCCGGCGCAACCTCGCAGACGGGGCGGTCAAGTCTCTTGGCGTCGCCGTGGCGCGTACGACGAACGACCTCACGTCGGTGAAGAACTGGGTGAGCCAGGGCGTCGCCCCACTTGCGGTCGGCATCCCGCTGATCCTCGGCGCGAGCGTTGCTCTCATCCTGCTCGCGCCCCTTCTCGCCATAGCCGTCGTCGTACCCGTCGCGATCCTGCTCGCAGCCATGGGGAGCCTCGCCCCCGTTGCGTACCGGCGGTCGCGCACGCTCCGCCGACACCGTGGTCGGCTCTCCTCACAAGTCGCCGACACGATCATGTCGACACCCGCGATCCGCTCGGCAGGGGGCTCGGACCGGGAGCTGCAGCGCATCGCGGAGATCAGCCGTGGCCTCGTCACAGCGGCGATCGACCGGGCAAAGATTGCCGGCGCGCTGCGTGGAGCCGCCGCCGCCACTTCGGCGATCGCGGCCGCGATGGTGGTCGGCATCGGACTCACGACAACGACGGCCACGCACACGATCGCCGGGGCACTCGCGATCGTAGGGTTTCTCGCCTCTCCCATTCACGACCTCGGACGGGTTGCGGAGTACCGGCAGACCTTCCGTGCTGCTCGTCGGATCATCGGGCCTGCCTTCGAACCGCCACCTCCGCAGCCGGACTCTTCCGAGGGCCAGGCGGCGGAATCCCCGGACAGGTCCGTTCCCGGTCTGACTGCCGGTGTCACCGCCATCGGCATCACTCTCAGTGACGGCCGGCGGATGCCGACAATTCATGCCGACCCCGGCGATCGGATAGTGATGGACACCGGCGACAAGCGGCTGACATCGGAGGGACTCCGCCGCCTCGTCGGACTCGACGGAACCCCCGACGAAGCGGTGCTGGTCAACGGTCGTGACCTATCGGCAGTGGGACCCAAGGACCTCCGTCGCCTGGTCGGCTATGCCGCGCAGGGCATGATGCTGGTCCGAGGAAGCGTCTCGCGCAACGTCCGCTACCGCTGTCCCGAGACCGGCGAGGAAGAGGCAGCTCGACTGTTGGCGGCAGTAGGACTAGCTCGTCGCATCGCCGAGCTACCGCAAGGAACGCAAAGCGGGTTGGTCCACGGCGGAGAGCCGCTCACAATCCCCGAAAGGGCCCGGCTCCTGCTCGCGCGTTCCCTCCTCAACGAGCCACCGCTCCTCGTCCTGGATCACCTCGATGCCGATCTCGGCGCGGATGGCCGCGAGGTCCTACGCAAAATCCTGACCGACTACCCGGGAGTGGTCGTGCTCGCAAGCGACGACCCCGACCTCGTCGTGGCCACCCACGTATGGCGCCCCGACGAAGCCGTGCCCACCCGGCCAAGCCACGAACCCGCCGCGTGAAATGGCGCAAAGGTGACCCTGAGGCGACCGACGCGGCCGGGTCGCCCTGCGCTCAGACGACGTGGTGGAGCCAGCGGACCGGGGCGCCTTCCCCGGCGTACCGGAACGGTTCGAGCGCCTCGTCCCAGGCCCTCCCGAGCAGCTTGTCGACCTCGTCCTCCAGCG
>JBBQKY010000019.1:0-21703 GCA_038327385.1 Propionibacteriales bacterium | reverse complement strand
GTCGATCACCATGGTGATGACCGGCGATGTGCTGCTCCACGAAGGCCTGTGGGCGACGGCGCGCAACGACGCGCAGCGGACCGGTCGCGGCCCGATGGACTTCCGCCCGGTGCTTGCCGACATGCGCCCGGTCATCAGCGGCGCCGACTTCGCGATCTGCCACATGGAGACCCCGCTCGCGCCGAAGGGGGGGCCGTTCTACGGCTACCCGACGTTCTCGGTGCCGCCGGAGATCGTCCCGGCGCTGAAGTGGGAGGGGTACGACGCGTGCTCGACGGCCTCCAACCACAGCATCGACCAGGGCTTCGAGGGCCTGAAGCGGACTCTGCACGACTTCGACCGGATCGGGCTGGCGCACTTCGGGACCGTCGAGACCAAGGCGGCTGCCAAGCATGCGTTGATGGTGACGGTCAAGGGAGTCAGCGTCGCGCTGATCGGCGCCGCCTACGGCACCAACGGCATCCCGCTGCCTGCGGAGGAACCGTGGTCGGTGCCGATCATCAACCCGGCGAAGATCCTCCGGATGGCGCACCAGGCCCGGCTCGACGGAGCGAAGATCGTCATCGTCGCGCTGCACTGGGGTCTCGAGTACCAGAACGAGCCGATCAGCGACCAGACGACGGTGGCGCAGGCGCTGACCAAGTCGCCGGACATCTCGTTCGTCTACGGCCACCACGCACACGTCGTGCAGCCCTACGACCAGGTCAACGGCACGTGGGTCGTCTATGGGCTCGGCAACGCCATCGCCCAGCAGGAGACCTTTGTCACCGGCGTGTACGACGGGAACACCTGCCGCGTGACGTTCACCGAGCAGCCGAACGGCTCCTTAAGCGTGAGCAAGCTCGAGTACATCCCCACGATGATCACCAAGTACGACTCCTCAGACCCGACGGCGCACCCGATGCGGTGGCTCGACGTGCCGAAGGACCTGACGGACCCGGCTTACAGATCGCTGCACGCCGACCTGCTGGCCACCCAGGCGAGGGTGCGCAGCAACGTCAACCTCCATGGCGCCCTGCACCACGGCGTCACCGAAGGCTCCTAACCATCCGAGGCTTCCCGCCCCACCATCCGAGGGTTCCCGCCCCACCATCCGAGGGTTCCGGCCCCACCATCCGAGGGTTCCGGCCCCACCATCCGATCGCCAACGGTGGGACGGTCGACCGAAGGGACCGGATGGTCGACGGAAGGCGGCGGATCGTCTACGGAAAGTGGCGGATGGTCGGTGGAAAGGGCCGGATGGTCGGGGGGACGTGAAACGGGGGTGAGCCGCGGCCGTACGACGGATATCCTCGACAGTCCACCGAAGCACCGAGGAGTCGCTGTGTCCATGCGGATGTCGACCTTGTTCCTTCGCACGCTGCGCGAGGACCCGGTGGACGCCGAGGTGCCGAGCCACCGACTGCTGGTGCGCGCCGGCTACATCCGCCGCGCGGCGCCCGGCATCTACACGTGGCTGCCGCTCGGCCTGCGCGTGCTCCGGCGCGTCGAGCAGATCATCCGTGACGAGATGGACGCGATCGGCTCGCAGGAGCTGCTGTTCCCCGCGTTGCTGCCCCGCGAGCCCTACGACGCGTCCGGGCGCTGGACACAGTACGGCGCCGGTATCTTCCGGCTCGAGGACCGCAAGGGTGGCGACTATCTCCTCGGGCCGACCCACGAGGAGATGTTCACCCTCGTCGTGAAGGACCTGTACTCGTCGTACAAGGACCTGCCGCTGTCGCTCTACCAGATCCAGACCAAGTACCGCGACGAGGCGCGGCCCCGTGCCGGGCTGCTGCGCGGGCGCGAGTTCATCATGAAGGACGCCTACACCTTCGACATCGACGATGCCGGCCTCGACGCGTCGTACCAGCTGTTCCGCGACGCCTACATCCGGGTCTTCGACCGGCTGGGCTTCGACTACGTGATCGTCAGGGCGATGTCCGGGGCGATGGGTGGCTCGAAGTCCGAGGAGTTCCTCGCCACTGCAGCGGTGGGCGAGGACACCTACGTGCGCTGCACGAACTGTGACTACGCCGCCAACGTCGAGGCGGTCACGGTGCGGACGCCCACCTCGGTGGCGTACGACGACGCGCCCGCGGCGCACGCCGAGCAGACACCCGACACCCCGACCATCGACACGCTCGTCGACCATCTCAACGAGAAGTACCCCCGCGACGACCGGCCCTGGCGTGCCGCGGACACCCTGAAGAACGTCGTCTTCACGGTCCACCTGCCGGACGGCACGACGGAGGCGCTGGCGATCGGACTGCCCGGCGACCGTGAGATCGACGAGAAGCGACTGGAATCCCAGCTCGGCGAAGGGGCGGTGTTCGAGCCGTTCGGCGAGGCCGACTTCGCGGCCCGGCCCACGCTGGCCAAGGGCTACATCGGGCCTGGTGCGCTCGGGGAGAAGCAGCCCGCCGGCGTGCGCTACCTCGTCGACCCCCGGGTCTTCGAAGGCACCCGCTGGGTCACCGGTGCGGACGTCGCCGGCAGCCACGTGCTCGACCTCGTGGCCGGCCGCGACTTCACTTCCGACGGCCTGATCGAGGTCGCCGAGGTGCGCGACGGCGATCCCTGCCCGAACTGCGCCGACGGCGTCCTCCGGTCGGCCCGCGGCATCGAGATGGGCCACATCTTCCAGCTCGGCCGCTGGTTTGCCGACGCGCTCGGGCTCCAGGTGCTGGACGAGAACGGCAAGCTGGTCACGGTCACCATGGGCTCCTACGGCATCGGTCCCTCGCGGGCGGTCGCCGCGATCGCCGAGGGCACGCTCGACGACATCGGCCTGTGCTGGCCGCGCAACGTCTCACCGGCCGACGTGCACGTGGTCGCCACCGGCAAGGACCGGGCGATCTTCACCGCCGCCGACACGCTCGTCGCCGGCCTCGAGGCCGCCGGCCTCACCGTCCTGTACGACGACCGGTTGAAGGTCTCGCCCGGCGTGAAGTTCAAGGACGCCGAGCTCATCGGCGTACCCACGTTCGTCGTCGTCGGCAGGTGAGGCGCCGACGGCGTGGTCGAGGTCAAGGACCGGGCGAGCGGAGAGCGCGTGGACGTCGCCATCTCCAAGGCGGTCGAGCACCTCATGGGTGTGGTCCGCGGCAGCTGAGCAGCACATCACGAGGTGCGTCCTTGACATCAAGTTAACTTTAAGTTGGAGGCTAGGGATGCCGGCGCTCGCACGTAGCGAGCCGTTCGAATGCCGATCCCTAGGAGTCCTGCTATGCCTGTCGCAGTCATCACCGGTGCATCACGCGGTCTCGGCCGAGCGGTGGCGTTCGCCCTCGCCGACCGCGGTTGGCACCTCATCGTGGACTCGCGGAACCCGGCAGAGATCTCTGCTGTCGGCGTGGAGCTGACGTCTCGTGGCGCAGCAAGTGTCTCGGCCGTCTCCGGCAGCGTCGCCGACCTCGCCCATCGCGAAGCGCTCCGCCGAGCGGTCGAGGGCCTCGTGGGCAGTGACGGTCTGGACCTGCTTGTCAACAACGCCAGCCTGCTGGGGCCGAGCCCGCAACCCCACCTGGCGGCTTACCCACTCGGCACCCTCGAGGAGGTGTACGCGGTCAACGTGCTCGCCCCCCTGGCGCTGACACAGGCCTTGCTGCCCCTGCTCCGCAAGGGTGTCGTCGTCAACGTCACCTCCGACGCGGCTGTCGAGGCGTACGACGGATGGGGAGGTTACGGGTCCGCCAAGGCGGCTCTGGACCAGCTCACAGCCGTTCTTGCCGTCGAGGAGTCGGCACTGCGCGTCTACGCCTTCGACCCGGGCGACATGCGAACCCGCATGCACCAGGATGCCTTCCCGGACGAGGACATATCCGACCGGCCGGAGCCGGAGACGGTGGTACCGGCACTGCTGCGCCTCGTCGACGAGCCATTCCCCAGCGGCCGCTACCGGGCCGCCGACCTGAGAACGGCGGCGCCGCCTGCGGCCGGTGCTCGGGCGGAGGCCGTCGCGTGACGGGCCGTACGGCGATCTCGACCGGTCCCAGGTTCGTGCTCCCCGAAGGAAGCGACGCCACGGCGCCACCGGAGCGTCGCGGCGTGGACCGAGACGGCGTGCGACTCCTGGTAGCGGGCCGTGCCGGAATCGAGCACACGGTGTTCCGACGGCTCGCCGACCATCTGCATCCGGGCGATCTCCTTGTCGTGAACACCTCAGCGACTCTTCCCGCGGCAGTCGACGGTGTTCGCACCAACGGTGTCCGCGGGCCGGTCCACGTGGCCACGGGTCTGGACGACGGGTCCTGGGTCGTGGAGTTCCGGCGTACGGACAACAGCGGGGCGCAGACGGATCTGTCGGTCGGAGAGGTGGTCGGGCTGAGCGGCGGGCTGGACGTCCGTATCGGCTCGGCATTCCCGGACGAGCAGGCCGCTTCAGCGCGGCTGTGGCGGGTGACGCCGAGCCCCGCGCAGGACCGCCTGCTCTACCTGAGAGAGCACGGCCGGCCGGTGCACTATGGCTACCTCAACCGGGCCTGGCCGCTCAGCGACCTGCAGAACGTCTACGCCCGGCAACCCGGCAGCGCCGAGATGCCGAGCGCCGGCCGACCGTTGTCTCGGGAGCTGCTCGTGGAGCTGATGTCGACGGGCGTCGTCGTGGCACCGGTGGTCCTGCACGCCGGGCTCTCGAGCCCGGACAAGCACGAGCCGCCGGCTGCGGAGCCGTTCGAGGTGCCGGCGGCCACCGCGTGCCTGGTGAACACCACCCGGGATGCAGGCGGGCGCGTCGTGGCTGTCGGAACGACGTCGGTGCGCGCCCTCGAGAGCGTCGCCGAAACCACTGGCCGGGTCACCGCCGGCAGCGGCTGGACCGACCTGCTGCTCAGCCCGGCGCGTCCGGCGCGCGTATGCACCGGTCTGGTCAGCGGGCTGCACGAGCCGGAGGCAAGCCATCTCCTCCTGCTCGAGGCTGTCGCCGGTCCCGAGCTGGTGGCGACCGCCTACCGGGAAGCGGTGGCGGAGCGGTACCTGTGGCACGAGTTCGGCGACTCGATGCTCCTGCTGCCGTGAGTCGCCAGCTGCTGTGACCCTGGCGACTCACGCCCGCGTCAGCCCCGGGAAAGCCGTCGGCTGCCCGCCCCAGCCGACACCACGGACGGCGCAGTCGACGAGAGCCGCACTGACGAATCTCCGGTCGCCCCGTTGCATCGAGGCGATCGACCGGACGTAGACCGCGGCGCATCGGGCCTCCAGGTACCGCGCCAGCCGACGAGCGGTGTCCGGATCCGTTACCTGGAAGGGGATGTCGTACGCGGGAGCCGACACGACGGGTGACTGATGCCTGGCACGGATCATCTCGACGAGCATGTCGCGCCTGCTCCGGTGCACCGCGTACGACGACCTCGCCGCGGCTGCCACCGCCGTCTCCGAGACGCCGGCGGAAACGACACCGGCGAGGAGGCCGTAGCCGTAGACGGCGGCGTGTTCGGCGGCCAGCGGCAGCTGCAGCGGACCCACTGTGGCGACCGGCGTCAAAGGGGACCGGGCGCCACCGGTTGCCGACGGATCGGTCAGGGTCACGGTTACGGCGTGTGACGCCGCGACGGCGCCGAAGAGCTCCGCAAGCAGGCCGGCCGTCGCGCTCTGACACCCAGCCAGCCGAGCATCTCGGGTCAGGGCCGCGAGCTGCCCCACGGCCAGCACGGCGTCCAGCTCATGCGTCGGCACAGCTTGACGCGTACGAGTCACCGGCGGGTCGAGGTCGGTCAGGGAGGCACGCAATCTCGTCACGTGCTGCTGCTGGCCTGCTACCAGCAGGGCGAGCTGTCGCCGTGCTCCGGGATAGCGCCGCGAGACCGCCGTACAGAAGCCAAGAAGCACCTCCTCGTCAGCGATCGACTTACGCACAAGGCGAATGTCATCTTCGACGGGGTTCGTTGCAGGCAGTGTAGGAGAACGCCCCGGTGAGCCGCTAGTCGCCGAGCGGGTGGGCTCGGCTGCCGCACATCCCGACGTGGCCGCACCCGCGACAAGCAGCGCCACTGCCCCCAGAACGTGACGTCGACCGGGCACGGCTGGCCCGGCACCTGCGCTCGGTGGCGGCTGGCTCACCCGGCCGACCGTACCCGACCATGACCTCGGAAACCCCTCTCTGGCGGTTACCCTGATATCCCAGGCACAGCACAGTTGAAGACGGAGAGCTGCCGTGACGAGTCAGCAGGCCACCGAGGCGCTTCTCGAGCTGCTGTCCCCGCCGTTGGCGGCCGCCGGCCTCGACGTGGAAGCTGTCGAGATTTCCACCGCGGGTCGGCGACGCGTCGTGCGGGTTCTCGTCGACAAGGACGGAGGTGTGACTCTCGACGACCTCGCGGCTGCGACCACGCTGGTCGGTGACAGCCTCGACGACGCCGAGGCGCTGGGGGAGCGCCCCTACACTCTGGAGGTCACCTCACCGGGCACCGATCGACCCCTGACCGCCCCGCGTCACTGGCGCCGCAATATCGACCGGCTGGTCGCCGTGACGACTCACGACGCCAGCCCACTCACCGGCCGCATCGTCGAGGTGTACGACGACGCCGCGGTCCTCGACTCGGGCGGGGTGGCTACCCGCATTCGGTACGACGAGGTCGCGCGGGCGCGCGTGCAGCTGGAGTTCAACCGTCCCAGGTCTTCTGAGGAGGTTTGACGTGGACATCGACATGTCGGTGCTGCGCTCGCTGGAACGCGAGCGCGAGATCTCCTTCGAGGTGCTCGTCGACGCGATCGAGCAGTCGCTTCTGGTCGCCTACCAACGCTCGCCCGGTGCGCACGAGGACGCCCGCGCAGAGCTGGACCGCAAGTCGGGCCACGTCAGCGTGTGGGTCCGGGAGCGGGACGAGGACGGTCTGGTGTCGCGCGAGTGGGAGGACACGCCCGAGGGTTTCGGCCGGATCGCCGCGACCACGGCCAAGCAGGTGATCCTGCAGCGCTTGCGCGATGCCGAGGACGACCTGAGGTTCGGTGAGTTCTCCGGCAAGGAGGGCGATGTCGTGTCCGGCGTCGTGCAGCAAGGGCGGGACCCGTCAATGGTGTTCGTCGACCTCGGAAAGATCGAGGCGGTGCTGCCGGCCGCGGAACGGGTGGCCGGTGAGCGCTACGACCACGGTCAACGCATCCGCTGTCTGGTGGTGAGCGTCCGCAAGGGACTGAAGGGACCCCAGATCATGGTGTCGCGGTCCCACCCCAACCTGGTCAAGAAGCTCTTCGCGCTCGAGGTGCCCGAGATCGCGGACGGCACCGTCGAGATCTGCGGGATCGCCCGGGAGGCTGGCCATCGCACCAAGATCGCGGTCCGCTCCACCGTCGAGGGAGTCAACCCGAAGGGTGCGTGCATCGGACCGATGGGCCAGCGCGTGCGCAACGTGATGAGCGAGCTGCACGGCGAGAAGATCGACATCGTCGACTGGTCCGAGGACCCCGCCGAGATGATCGGCCATGCCTTGTCGCCCGCACAGGTGCTGTCGGTGGAGATCGTCGACGAGGCAGCACGCTCGGCCCGGGTCACCGTTCCCGACTTCCAGCTGTCGCTGGCGATCGGCAAGGAGGGCCAGAACGCCCGGCTGGCTGCGCGGATGACCGGCTGGCGCATCGACATCCGCTCCGACACCCCGGCCGAGCCGGACCTCAGCGCCCCAGCTGCCGCCCCAGCTGCCGCCGCGGCGGCGACGGCGGCGCCGACCTCCGCGGAACCGGCTGCCGACGGCTGACGGTCAGCGCCCCCGCGCGCGGATGACCGCCGAGCCAGTAGAATGTATTGTTGATGAGTCGCACTACCCCCGTCCGCACGTGCGTGGGGTGTCGGGGGAAGGCGGCGAAGTCCGACCTGTTGCGTGTGGTCGTCGACGTCGTTGGGCCGATCCGGTCCGTCGTACCCGATGAGCACGCCAACAAACCGGGTAGGGGAGCGCACCTGCATCCCACGCCCACCTGCCTCGAGCTCGCCGACCGGCGACGGGCGTTTCCGAGGGCCTTCCGGCTCGAGGGACCGCTCGACACCGCGCCGGTTCGATCGTGGCTCGAGAAGCACCGGCCGGCCTCATCCGAGGCTGTGCCCCCGGATCACACACGAAAGCGGAGCAGCGGCTCATGACATCTCGATGAGACTCATGCGATGAGCACGCCCATCACCTAAGGTCCGCACCCTTCTCGGGTAGGACCGCCCGAGAAGGAGAACCGTGGCAGGAAAAGCCAGAGTCCATGAACTCGCCAAGGAGTTCGGGGTACCGAGCAAGAACGTGCTCGAAGCGCTCAAAGAGATGGGCGAGTTCGTCAAGTCCGCCTCGTCGACCGTAGAGGCACCAGTCGTGCGTCGCCTCGAAGAGGTCAAGGGCGAGGAGTGGAAGGCGGCGGCGGAAGCCAAGGCGGCCCGCGCCGCCAAAGCCGCCGCCAAGAAGGCGGCAGCATCCGGGTCAGCCGATGGTACGGCGACAGCTGTCACGTCGGACTCCCCGGCCAGCGCGGCGCCTGCCGCCAGGGCTGAGTCTTCCAACGGGAGCGCACCCGCTCCGCCGACCTCCCCGGCGGGGGACGCCATCGCGACGCCGATCTCGTCGACCAGTGCGCCGACCGCTGCGCCCACGGCGCCGGCGGCGCCAACACCTGAACCACTGGCGCCCGCTGCCTCGGCCACGTCGGCTGCGCCAGCGGCGCCGCCTGCGCCACCTGCCACCGAAGGCGGCGATGGCGCCACGTCCACGTCAGCCGTGCCCCGGCCACCGGCTCCCAAGCCGAGCGGCCCGCGACCGGGTAACAACCCGTTCTCATCGACCCAGGGCATGCAGCGGTCCCGCCGCCCCGATCCGGACCAGGCGCCCTCGTCTCGTCCGCCCGGCATGGGCGGCACCGAGCGCCCGGGCGACCCTCGTGCGCCGCGCCCCAGCGTTCCGGGAGCGCCACGGCCGAACCCCGCGATGATGCCGAGGCAGTCGGTTGGTCCGGCGGGGGCACCCACCCGGGGCCGCGGCGTCCCGACCAGCCCAGGAGCTCGTCCCGGCGGCGGGCTCGGCGGCCCCGGTGGCCCCGGCGGCGCGCGTCCGGGCGCTCCGTCGCGTGGCGGGGCTCCCCGCGTTGGGGGCTCCGGCTTCCCCAGTGGCGGCATGCCCGCGCAGGGCAGTGGCCGCCCGCCGGCCAACCGCGGAACCAGAGGTACGACGCAGGGCGCCTTCGGTCGGCCCGGTGGACCGTCGCGGCGGGGCCGCAAGTCCAAGCGTGCGCGGCGCCAAGAGTACGAACAGATGCAGGCTCCGGCCGTCGGCGGTGTGCGCGTCCGCCGCGGTGAAGGAGAGACGGTCCGGCTTTCGCGCGGTGCGTCGCTGACCGACTTCGCGGAGAAGGTCGGCGTCGACGCGGCCTCGCTTGTGCAGGTGCTGTTCGGCCTCGGCGAGATGGTGACGGCCACCCAGTCGGTCAACGAGGAGACGCTGCATATCCTCGGGACCGAGCTCAACTACAACATCGAGGTCGTCTCGCCGGAGGACGAGGACAAGGAGCTGCTGGACTCGTTCAACCTCGAGTTCGGCGAGGACGAGGGCGGCGAAGAGGCCCTCATCTCCCGCCCGCCGGTCGTCACCGTCATGGGCCACGTCGACCACGGGAAGACGCGGCTGCTCGACGCCATCCGGGACTCGAACGTCGTGGCGAAGGAGGCCGGTGGCATCACCCAGCACATCGGCGCCTACCAGGTCGCGACCGAGGTGGACGGCAACGAGCGCCGGCTCACCTTCATCGACACCCCGGGCCACGAGGCCTTCACCGCCATGCGGATGCGCGGCGCGCAGGCGACGGACATCGCCGTGCTCGTCGTCGCCGCCGACGACGGTGTGATGCCGCAGACGATCGAGGCGCTCAACCATGCGAACGCGGCCGGCGTGCCGATCGTGGTCGCGGTGAACAAGATCGACAAGGAGGACGCCGACCCCGCGAAGGTGCGTGGTCAGCTGACCGAGTACGGCCTGGTGCCGGAGGAATACGGCGGCGACGCCATGTTCGTCGACGTGTCGGCCAAATCGCATCTCAACATCGACAAGCTGCTCGAGTCGCTGGTCCTCACCGCCGACGCGGCCCTCGACCTGCGGGCGAACCCCGAGCAGGACGCCCAGGGGCTCGTCATCGAGGCTCACCTCGACCGCGGCCGCGGCCCCGTCGCCACCGTCCTGGTCCAGCGCGGCACTCTGCACGTCGGGGACTCGATCGTCGCCGGGCCGGCGTACGGGCGGGTCCGCGCGATGCTCGACGAGCACGGCGAGACGTTGACGGAGGCGCCACCCAGCCGTCCCGTCATGGTGCTCGGTCTCACCGCCACGCCAGGCGCTGGTGACAACTTCCTCGTCGTCAACGACGACCGGGTCGCGCGCCAGATCGCGGAGCGGCGTGACTCCCGCGAGCGCGCAGCGATGCTGGCCAAGAGCACGGGTCGCCGTACTCTCGAGGACTTCCTCTCCAGCATGGAGAAGGGCGAGAGCGAGGAGCTCCTGCTGATCCTCAAGGGTGACGTGTCCGGCTCGGTGGAGGCGCTCGAGGACGCCCTGGCGAAGCTCGACGTCGGGGAGGATGTCCGGCTGCGCGTCATCGACCGCGGTGTCGGTGCGATCACCGAGACCAACGTGATGCTCGCCGCCGCCTCCAACGCCGTCATCATCGGCTTCAACGTCAGGCCGCAGGGCAAGGCGACCGAGATGGCTGACCGCGAGGGCGTCGACATCCGTTACTACACGGTGATCTACCAGGCGATCGACGAGATCGAGGCAGCGCTTCGGGGCATGCTCAAGCCCGAGTTCGAGGAGGCGCAGCTCGGCACCGCCGAGATCCGGGAGGTGTTCCGCTCGTCCAAGGTCGGCAACATCGCCGGCTGCCTGGTGATGTCGGGCACGATCCGGCGCAACTCCAAGGCTCGCCTGCAGCGTGACGGCAAGGTGGTCGCGGACAACCTCGACATCTCCTCACTCAAGCGGCTCAAGGACGACGCCACAGAGGTGCGTGAGGGCTTCGAGTGCGGTCTCACGCTGGCCGGGTACAACGACATCAAGATCGGTGACCTCGTCGAGACCTACGAGATGCGGGAGATCGCGCGCAGCTAGTCCTTCGAACGGCTCGCCGTCGCGCGAGGAGTCGGCGCCCGCCGTCGACTCCTCACGCGAGGGACGTCAGATTGTCACCAACGGCACGGGAGGAACGCCATGAGCGCCGGACGGGTCCGCAGGGTTGCCGACCGGATCCAGGTCGTCGTCGCGGAGATGCTGGAGCGGCGCATCAAGGACGCTCGGCTCGGCTTCGTCACGATTACCGACGTGCGCGTCACGGGTGACACCCAGCACGCGTCGGTCTTCTTCACCGTTCTCGGAGACGAGGCGCGGCGCGCCGAGTCCGTGGCGGCTCTCGAGAGCGCCAGGGGCCTGCTGCGCTCGGAGGTGGCAAAGCAGCTGGGCATGCGTCATGCGCCGACGCTCGAGTTCATCCTCGACGCGCTGCCGGAGTCGGCTGCGCACATCGAGGAGCTGCTGAGTACGGCGCGGGAACGCGACGCCGCCGTGGCTGCGGCTGCTGCCAATGCGGCGTACGCGGGGGAGGCCGACCCATACAAGCACCCCGACGACGAAGAGCTGGATGACAGCGCCTGACGGGCTGCTGGTCGTCGACAAGCCCGCCGGGTGGACGTCTCACGACGTCGTCGCACGGTGCCGGAGACTGTGCGGCACTCGCCGCGTCGGGCATGCCGGCACGCTGGACCCGATGGCGACCGGCGTGCTGCTGCTCGGGATCGGCAGCGCCACCCGCCTCCTCGGCCGGCTGGCCCTTGCCGACAAGGCGTACCGGGCGACGATCAGACTCGGCCAGTCGACGGTCACCGACGACGCCGAGGGCGACCTCCTCGAGGTTCTCGATGCCGGCGGCGTCTCCGATGAGGCCATCGCTGGCGCCGTCGCCCAGCTGACTGGCGGTATCGAGCAGCGTCCGTCGGCCGTGTCGGCGGTCAAGGTCGCCGGTCAGCGGGCCTACCAGCGAGTCCGGGCGGGCGAGGATGTGGTGCTCCCGGCGAGGTCCGTGATCGTCTCGGCCTTCGACGTTCAGGAGGTACGACGACATGACGGCCTCCTGGACGTGGACGTCGAGGTGGTCTGCAGCACCGGCACCTATGTCCGCGCGCTGGCTCGGGACCTGGGCGCCGCCCTCGGGGTGGGCGGCCACCTGACCGCGCTTCGCCGTACTCGCGTCGGACGCTACGACCTCAGCCAGGCGCGGTCGTTGGAGGAGCTCGAGCGGGAGCTTGTCGTGGTCCCGCTCGTGACCGCCGCCGCTGACAACTTCCCCACCTACCGGCTGAATGAGGAACAGGCTGAGGGAGTGCGGCATGGGCGAGTCCTCGCCACCGAGCTGCGAGCCGCGGGGCCGGTGGCGATGTTCACCGGTTCCGGGGAGTTCCTCGCCCTTTACGAGCAGCACGGCCCCGCCGCCAAGGCCGTCGCGGTCTTCGTCACATGACGTCAGCACAGGGACGCCTCGGAGCCGAGGACGCCGTCGAGGACCGTGCGGCCCAACGAGTGGAGGCCGAAGCCGTCCTCCAGGCCCTCGTCGGCAGTGCCGAGGCGCGACTGCACGATGACCAGTGGACGGCGATTGCGGCTCTTGTCGCAGAGCGCCGCCGCGCCCTCGTCGTGCAGCGCACCGGCTGGGGGAAGTCGGCCGTCTACTTCGTGGCCACCGCCCTGCTCCGTGCGCAGGGTGCCGGACCGACGGTTATCGTGTCGCCGCTGCTGGCGCTTATGCGCAACCAGATCGCCGCCGCCGAGCGCGCCGGCATCCACGCCGTCACGATCAACTCGACGAACCCCGAGCAGTGGGCCGAGATGTACGACGCCATCGACCGTGGCGAGGTCGACGTGCTCCTTGTCTCGCCCGAGCGGCTTAACAACCCGGACTTCCGCGACCTGGCGCTGCCCCGCCTGGCCTCGACGGCGGGGCTCGTCGTGGTCGACGAGGCGCACTGCATCTCCGACTGGGGCCACGACTTCCGTCCCGACTACCGCCGCATCCGGACACTGCTGGGCGACCTCCCGCCCGGCACGCCGGTGCTGGCCACGACCGCGACCGCCAACTCGCGGGTGGTCGCCGACGTCGCCGAGCAGCTGTCGCTCACCGGAGACGGCTCACTGGCCGACGTCCTGGTGCTCCGGGGGACCCTCGACCGCGAGTCCCTGCACCTGGGTGTCCTGCAGCTGCCGAGCCAGCCGGCGCGGCTCGCCTGGCTGAGCCAGCAGCTCGCCCGGCTCGATGGCTCGGGCATCATCTACTGCCTCACGGTCGCGGCAACCCAGGAGGTGGCGCAGTACCTGCGCGAGCGCGGGCACTCCGTCATCGCGTACTCCGGCCAGACCGACCAGGCCGAGCGGCTGGCCGCCGAGGATGCCTTGCTCACCAACCAGGTCAAGGCGCTGGTCGCGACGTCGGCGCTCGGGATGGGCTTCGACAAGCCGGACCTCGGGTTCGTCATCCATCTCGGCGCCCCTCCCAGCCCGATCGCCTACTACCAGCAGGTCGGCCGTGCCGGGCGCGGCGTCGACGAGGCCGTGGTGATCCTGCTGCCCGGCTCCGAGGACGTCGACGTCTGGGCCTACTTCGCCTCGCTGGCGTTCCCGCCGGAGCGCGACGTCCGCGAGACGATCGCCGCGCTGGAGGCGCGGGACGGTCCCACCTCGACGGCCGCGCTCGAGACGCAGGTGTCGCTGACCCGTGGGCGCCTGGAAGCCATGCTCAAGGTCCTGGACGTCGACGGCGCCGTACGACGGGTGCGCGGCGGCTGGACGTCGACCGGCGAGCCGTGGGTGTACGACGCACAGCGGTACGCCCGGGTGGCCGAGACGCGCCGCGTCGAGCAGCAGGCGATGCTCGACTACGAGGTGACCGGGCAGTGCCGCCTCCAGTACCTCCGGCAGGCACTCGACGACCCGGCGCCCGAGCTGTGCGGCCGCTGCGACAACTGCGGCCGGCTCAGCCTGAGCTCCGACGTCGACGCGGCCGCCGTGGCCGTCGCCCGCGAGCGGCTCAGCCGGCCGGGCGTCGTGGTGGAGCCGCGCCGGATGTGGCCGACCGCCATGACGTCCCTGGATGTCGAGCTGACCGGCAAGATCGCAGCTGCTGAGCTCCCCGAGCCTGGTCGCGCCGTTGCGCGGCTCACCGACCTCGGCTGGGGCAACCAGCTCCGGGCAGTCTTCGCGCCTGGCACCGCTGACGCGGAGCTGCCGGTGCCGCTCCGACACGCCCTCGTGCAGGTTCTCCAGGCCTGGGACTTCGGCGGGATCCCCGGACCGGATGCCGTCGTCGGCATCGAGTCCGCCGGCCGTCCGCTGCTCGCCCACCACCTGGCCGAGGGCCTGTCCCGCTACACGGGCTGGCCGGAGGTGGCCAGGTTTGTCGTCACCGAGAGTGCGCCGGCCGCCGTCAGCGCAGTCAACTCCGCGCACCGACTGGCCAACGTGCTGGCGCGGCTACGGCTCGACAACCCCTCCGCTGTTGCGGGCAGACGCGTGCTGTTGCTCGACGACCGCACGGACACCGGATGGACGCTCGCGGTCGCCGCCCGCGAGCTGAGGCTGGCCGGCGCCGAGGCCGTGTTCCCGCTCGTGCTCGCCGCAACGAGCTAGGTCATCCCTCCGGTTCGTAAGCCGGGTCGTCGAGGTCCTGGGCGACGAGGGCGGCGATGGCTTTGGCCGCGTCCTCGTCGTCCGACGACACGATGACCTGATCACCGCACGAGGCGCCCAACGTCATGATCAGCAACGCCGAGTCGGCCTCGACCGGCTCGCCGTCCGGCACCGACAGCGTTACCTCAGCGTCGAGCTCGCTGGCCGCGTCGGCGATGAGCGTCGCCGGTCGGGCATGCAGTCCGACGGACGAGCCGACGGTCACGGTGATGCTTGCCATGAACGGGTCCTTTCGTGGTGGTTGTCGAGCGATCTTTGCAGCAGCAGCAACGTCAGGCGTTCACGAGGGTCTCCTCGGTCGTCTCAGCTGCGGTGCCCTCGCTGCGGAGCCCCTTGAGCACGATGACGCCGGCCGCCGCCACGACAGTCCCGGCGGCCAGCGCGATCAGGAAGCCCAGCCTGTTGTCGACGGCGAAGGGCGCCACGAAGATCCCGCCGTGCGGCGCATGCAGGCCCACGCCGAAGAGCTCGGACAGGGCACCGGTCACGGCGCCGCCGGCCATCACGGCCGGGATGACTCGGAACGGGTCGGCCGCAGCAAAGGGGATGGCACCTTCGGATATGAACGACGCGCCGAGCAGCCACGCCGCCCGGCCGTTCTCCTGCTCGGGCTCGGTGAAGAGCCGGGGCCGGACCGTCGTCGCGAGTGCCAGCGCCAAGGGCGGCACCATGCCTGTGAGCATGACCGCGGCCATGATCTTGAAGTTCGCCGTCGTCTGCGCGCTGAGACCGGCGGTGGCGAAGAGGTACGCCGCCTTGTTGACCGGACCACCCAGGTCGAAGCACATCATCAGGCCGAGCACGATCCCGAGCACGATCGCCGAGGACCCGTTCATGTCGTTCAACGCATGACCGAGCTGGGTGGTGATCCAGCTCAGTGGCTTGGCCAGCAGGATGTACATGGCCAGACCCACCAGCAGGGTGGTGAACAGCGGGATGATCACAACGGGCATCAGCCCACGCACGAAGCGCGGAACCGGGCGCTGGGCGAACCAGTGCGCCACCACGCCGGCGAGCAGACCACCGACGATGCCGCCGATGAAGCCGGCGCCCGTCTGCGAGGCGATGTAGCCGGCGACGAAACCGGGGGCGATGCCCGGTCGGTCGGCGATCGCGAAGGCGATGTAGCCGGCGAGCGCCGGGATGAGGAAGCTGAAGGCCCATGCGCCGATCGTGAAGATCACACAGCCCAGGTAGAGCAGCAGGCCGCTGCCGAGCAACGCGTGACCGCTGAGGCTTCCGGACGGCAGGTCGGTGATCTTGTAGTTGCCGAGCACGAACGCGCTGAGGGTGTCACCGGTGTTCTTGTACGGGGTCAGGGCGATCTCGTAGCCGCCGAGCAGGAAGCCGAGGGCGATCATCAGGCCGCCGGCAGCTACGAACGGGATCATGTAGCTGACGCCGGTGAGCAGGGCGGTCCGCAGCTTCGTTCCCATGCCACCGGCCATGGCAGAGGCGGTCTCGCCGCCACCCCCACCGCCGGACTGGCCGGAGTCCGCGACGCGTGGGGCGTTGGGGTCGTCGGCCGCCTCCAGGGCACGGGCGACGAGCTTGTCGGCGTCGTGGATGCCGCTCTTGACGCTGGCGTTGATCTCCGGCAGGCCGGCGAACCGGCCCTTATTCCTGACTCCGACGTCGGTGGCGAAGATGACGGCGCTGGCCGACCTGATGACGTCGGGATCGAGCGGCTCGGCTCCTGCCGAGCCCTGCGGCTCGACCCGGACCGGAACCCCCGCCTTCACCCCGGCCGCCTCGAGGGCCTCTGCTGCCATGTAGGTGTGCGCGATCCCGGTCGGACACGACGTCACCGCCACGATGTGCCGGCCGGCGGCCGTCGCAGCGCCGGCCGGGGCGGTTCCGGCGGCGGGGGAGCCAGCAGGGGAGGCGGCGTCTGATGACGTACCGGAGGCACCTACCGCCGTCGTACCAGCCGCGGTTGCTGCGGAGGCACCGGCGGGAGACGCCTCGGCAGCGCCGGTGCTGGTCGCCGGTGATGCGGGCGCTGGGGCCGGGTTCATCACGCCGGCAACGAGGGTCACGACCTCGTCGCGATCGGTGGCTTCGCGCAGCGCACCCGTGAAGTCCGTGCGCACAAGGGCACGAGCGAGCTTCGTGAGCAGCTTGAGGTGCTCCTGGTCGCCGGCGGCCGGGGCAGCGATCATGAAGACCAGGTCCGCTGGTCCGTCCTTGGCGCCGAAGTCGACGGGCTCGGCGAGACGCGCGAAGGCGAGGGTGGCCTCGTTCACGTGCTCGGACCGGCAGTGCGGGATAGCCAACCCCCCGGCCATTCCCGTCGAGGACTTCGCCTCCCGGGCGAACACGTCGCCGGCCAACCCGTCGGGGCTGGTGGCCCGGCCGGCGTCCGCGACGAGCTGGGCCAGCCCGCGGATGACGTCGTCCTTGGTCTGGCCGAGATCGGCGTCGAGCGAGACAAGGTCGGCGGTGATGATATCTGCCACTGCTACTCCTTGGGCTGGCCGACCGGAGACATGCGTCAGCCGGCGGCAGGGGGTGAGGTCCACTGCACAGTGGCAGCGGGTGCGAGGGTGGTGATGGTCACGCCGTCACGATCGAGGTCGCCCTCTCGTGGCATCGTCGACCCCGGGAGCGACGCCGCGGCCGCGCCGTACGCGACGGCCTCCCGGAGTCGACCCGGGGCGTCGAGCCCCTGGAGGTCCGCGAGCAGATAGCCGGCCAGGCTGGCGTCGCCCGCTCCGACCGTGCTCCTGAGCGTGATCGGTGGGGGACTGGCGAGCCAGGCGCCTTCGGCGGTGACCAGCACCGCGCCGGCCGATCCCAGCGTGAGCAGGACGCTGCCGATGCCCTCGGTGATGAGCGTGCGGGCCACAGTGACGGCGGCACGGGGGTCGGCCTCGAGCCTCGCCTCGTCGTCACCGGTCAGTGAGGCGAGCTCCTCCGCGTTCGGCTTGAGCAGGTCAGGGAGGGTGCTGCCGTCTCGCACCGTCGCGATCAGCGCCGGGCCAGACGTATCCACTGCGACCCGGCGCCCCGCGCGCTTGAGGTCCGCGGTGAGGTCGGCGTACCAGTCGACGGGGGCGCCCGGCGGAAGTGAGCCCGAGAGGACCACCCAGTCGCCGACCTGGGACCTGCCGAGCAGCCGGGCGGCCACCTCGGTCAGCACGCCGTCATGCAGCGGCTGGCCCGGGTCGTTGAACTTGGTGGTCGTGCCGTCCGGCTCGGTGACCGTGATGTTGACGCGGGAGGGCCGGCCGACGGGGATGTTGACGGGCAGCACGCCCGCGTCTGCGAGCCCCTTGACGAGCAGGTCGTCGTCGTCGGCGGGTAGGACGGCGACGGCGGGGACACCGGCGAGGGCGACCGCCCTCGCGACGTTCACGCCCTTGCCGCCCGCCTGGTCGCCGACGTTCACCGCGCGGAACACATCGCCGCGGACGATCGGTGCGTCGAGCTGCATGGTGCGGTCCACGCTGGGGTTGGCTGTCAGGGTGACGATCATGCGACGACCACGTCGATGTCCAAAGCCTGCAGGTCTCGCACATCTGCGTCCCGGGCGCCGTCGTCGGTGACGAGCACGTCGATCTGGCCGCAGGTTCCGAAGCGCACGAGCGTCTCGCGGCCCAGCTTCCGCGAGTCGGCGAGTACGACGACCCGCTGCCCGGCGCGGATCATGGCCGCCTTGACGGCCGCTTCGTCGGCATCCGGGGTGGTCAGGCCACGGTCGACGCTCAGGCCGTTGGTTCCGAGGAAGCTGACATCGACCCGCAGGTTGCTGAGAGCGGCCACTGTCAGCGGACCGACCGCTGCCTGTGTGGTGTGGCGGACCCGCCCCCCCAGCAGATGCATCTCGATGCCGGTGTGACCGGCCAGCTTGGTCACGACGGAGGCGGCGTTGGTGAACACCGTCAGGCGCCGGTCCAGGGGTAACGAGCCCGCGAGCCGCCGGGTGGTCGTACCCGAGTCGATCAGGATGCTGCCACAGTCGCCGGGCAGCAGGTCGAGCGCGGCTCGACCGATCCGCTCCTTCTCCTCGGCCGCCTCCAAGTCGCGCTCGGAGACCGCCAGCTCGAGGGTGCTCAGCACGTCGGCCGGCACGGCGCCGCCGTGCACCCGGTGGATCAGGCCCTGGTGCTCGAGAATGGCGAGGTCCCGCCGGACCGTCTCGGTGGTGACGCCGAAGGAGTCGGCAGCGGTGCTCACCGAGAGGCGCCGATCGCGGGCGATGATCCCGGCCATGGCTCGCTGGCGCTCCTCTGCGTACACCGCGCCTCCCTTCGCTGGCCCGGGTCGGGGGTGGCACCGGCCCCGCTAGGGCAGCGAGTGCTGGCTCGTGCGCGCCATCAGACATTACTTGGCATTGCGTTGTTTCTACCGGGCTAACCGTTGCGTTGTCAACCTAAAACCACATAGAGTCGGTCAGGCCAGGCCTTCCTCCATTGCCGACCAACAGAGGACTTCTTCATGCCCACCACCACGTCTTCCGCCCCGAGTGCCGGAACCCTCGCAGATGTGCGACACGGGACGCCCGTCGTGCCGGGCGTCGCCACCGGTCCCGTCGTCCGACCGCAGCCGCGGGTCGACTTGAGCCATGTCGGCGACCTCCCGGTCAGCGATCCCAGCACCGAGTCGGAGCGGTACACCGCCGCGGTCGAGGCAGTCGCGGGGCGGCTGACGTCCCGGGCAGAGCTGGCGAGCGGTGTCGCGGCGGAAGTCCTGGTCGCCCAGGTCGGGCTGGTCTCCGACAAGGGCTTGCGCAAAGCAGCCGCGAAGCAGATCGCCGCCGGCTCGGGCGCAGAGGCAGCCGTCTGTGCCGCCGTCGACTCCTTCGCTGCCATGTTCGAGCAGGTTGGCGGGATGATGGCCGAGCGCATCACCGACCTGCGCGACCTCGGCGGGCGGATCGTCGCCGAGCTGCAGGGTCTGCCGGAGCCGGGGATCACCGTCCCGGCCATCCCCTCGGTGCTGATGGCCGACGACCTCGCGCCGGCGGACACTGCGGCACTGGACCCGGCCAAGTTCGTGGCTCTTGCGATGAGTCTCGGCGGGCCGACGAGCCACACGGCGATCATCGCCCGCCAGCTCGCCATCCCGTGCGTCGTGGCCGCCGACGTCGACGACATCGCGGTCGGCACGGTTGTGCTGGTTGACGGCTCGACGGGTGAGATCCTCGTCGAGCCCGACCGCGATCTCGCGGCGGAACGGGTTGCCGCCGATCGTCGTACCAGGGCCGCGGCCCAGGGCTGGAGCGGGCCGGGCCGGACCGCGGACGGCGCCAAGGTCTCGATCTATGCCAACGTCCAGGACGGCGCCACGGCGCGCAAGGCAGCCGCGGGTCCGAGCGAGGGAGTCGGGCTCTTCCGCAGCGAGCTCGCGTTCCTCGGCCAGGACGACGAGCCGTCCGTCGAGGCGCAGGCCGCCATCTACGCGGAGGTGCTGGAGGCGTACGGCGAGCGGCGGGTCGTCCTGCGCACCCTGGACGCGGGGTCGGACAAGCCGATGAAGTTCGCGAACCTGCCCGACGAGGAGAACCCGGCCCTCGGCGTGCGCGGGCTGCGGATCTCCTGGGCCAACCCAGGGATCCTGACCCGCCAGCTCGACGCAGTAGCCCTTGCGGCCAATCGCACCGGGACACTGCCCTGGGTGATGGCCCCGATGGTGGCGACGCCGGCCGAGGCGCAGGGGTTCGCCGAGCAGGTCCGCGAGCGCGGCCTGACACCGGGGGTGATGGTCGAGGTGCCCTCGACAGCCCTGCTGGCCGAGCGCGTGCTCACCCATGTCGACTTCCTGTCGATCGGGACGAACGACCTGTCGCAGTACACGATGGCCGCGGACCGGCTGAGCAGCGGGCTGGCCGGGCTGACCGACCCGTGGCAGCCAGCGGTGCTCCAGCTGATCGCGATGACCGCCGCCGCGGGCCGGGCAGCGGGCAAGCCGGTTGGCGTGTGCGGTGAGGCAGCGGCCGACCCGCTGCTGGCCTGCGTGCTGGTCGGTCTCGGCATCACGTCGTTGTCCATGGCGGCGTCGGCCATCGGCCAGGTGGGCGCCTCGGTGGGACGGGCTACGCTCGAGGCCTGCCGGGAGGCCGCTGCGGCGGCCATTGCCGCGCCCGACCCGGCCCAGGGAAGGGCCGCCGCTGCTGAGGCGCTCGGCCGCTGACGGCGTTCGTGTTCGAGAGGAGCTGCACCGGTGCGGGTCTGGCACGGCCTCGCGGAGATCGACTCTGACCTCGGACCGAGCCTCGTCACGGTCGGCAACTTTGACGGCGTTCACCGCGGCCACCGCCACGTCCTCGCCGAGGCCGGTCGGCTGGCGGCCCGGCGGGGCGGGCTGCCGGTGGTAGCCGTCACGTTCGATCCGCACCCGATGAGCGTCATCCGACCCGACAAGGCGCCGGAGCCGTTGACCTCTGTCGAGGATCGTGCGGCGCTGCTCGGCGCGGCGGGCGCCGACGCCGTCCTGGTGCTGCGCTTCACGTCGGAGCTGGCGGACCAGGAGGCGGCGGACTTCGCGACGTCGGTCGTGTTCGGTGCGCTGCACGCGGTGGTTGTCGTCGTAGGGGAGAACTTCCGGTTCGGGCATCGGGCGCTCGGCGACGTCGACCTGCTCCGCCGGCTGGCCGCCGAGCGAGGCGCGGAGGTGGTGGGTCTCCCGCTGGACGGGTCCGGGAGCAACACCTGGTCGTCGACGTACATCCGCACCTGCCTTCACGAGGGAGACGTGAGCGGCGCTGCCGAGGCGCTGGGCAAGCTGTTCTCGGTGCACGGCTGCGTCGTCAAGGGCGACCAGCGCGGGCACGAGCTCGGGTACCCGACGGCCAACGTGCCGGTGAGCACCAGCCGGACGGCGGTGCCTGCCGACGGTGTCTATGCGGGCTGGCTGCGCCGGTTCAGCCTGCCCGGCGCGCCGTGGTGGCCGGCGGCGATCTCGGTGGGAACCAACCCCACGTTCGACGGCACCGACCGCCGAGTGGAGTCGTACGTTCTCGACCGAACCGACCTGGAGCTGTACGACGACCTCGTCGAGGTGGCTTTCGCCGAGCGGCTGCGCGGCATGGTGCG
>JBBQKY010000018.1:0-22508 GCA_038327385.1 Propionibacteriales bacterium | reverse complement strand
GCGTCGAGGTGCTCCTCGAGCAGGTCCACGTCGACGTCGTCCAGGGTCGCCCCGGGGTGGCCCTGCGCCAGCTGGTCGTCGAGCGCCTCTAGATCGGCCAGCTCCGCCACCACGTCGACAGCCTCGCCGTACCCGAGCGCCTCGCCGCCCTCCTTCATCCGAACCGGGCCGCGCTCGGCACCCGGTCGAAGGGCGCGGACGTTGTCCGACAGCTGGGCAAGCTGTGAGGCGAGGTCAGGGTCTGCGAGTGCCTCGCTCAGCAGCCGGCCGAGCTGGGCACGCTGTTCTGGCGACAGGGATGCCATCAGCCGGTCCGCCGCCGCCTGCCGCCGCGCCAGCGAGTCCACCAGCTGGTCGATGTTCTCGGGCGAGTCCGGGAAGAGGTCACCGTGCTTGGCCATGAAGTCGCGGAACCTGTCGTCGGTGTCCTCGCTTCTGGCGTGCGCGGCGAGAAGGGCGTTGAGATCGGACAACATGTCCTTGACTGCGTCCATGGCGCTCGGGTCGCTGGCGTCGAGCGCCTGTGTCATGCCGGCGAACTGCGCCTCCAGCACCTCACGCTGCAGCATCTGCCGGACAGCCTGGTACGTCGCGCGAGCGTCCGGCGAGTGCCAGTCGTAACCGCTCAACGCGCGCAGGGCACCCGCCGTGTCGTCGGGAAGAGTCGCGAGCTCCATCTCGTCCCAGCGGGCCTCGTCGGTCTGCTCGTCGGCGAGCGTGTCGCGTTCAGTCGCGAGCGCCTGGTCGAGAGCGCCCCGCACCTTGTCGAGGGTGCCGGCGAGGTCGCCGCGTCGGCGGGCCGCAGCCTGCCGACGACGGACGCGGTCGCGCAGGTCGTCGAGACCACGGTGACCGTCGGTGCCCCGGCGCATCAGCTGCTGGAGTGCCTCGCGGAGGGAGCCGCCGGCAAGAACCTCGCGGCCGATCGAGTCGAGCCCCGCACGCACGTCGTACGGCGGTGCCAGCGGGTCTGGCCCACCGGACCAGGGGCTGTACCGGAACGTGCCGGAGACCATCGTCAGCCGCCGTAGACCGCGCGGCCGTCGACTGAGGTCTTGTCGATGCGGCGGGTCAGGTGGAGCCCTTCGAGGACGAGCTCCACCGCCGCGGCGGTCGAGCCACGGCCCGGGTCATCGGCGTGCCCTAGTCGTTCGAGCACCTTGGACAGTCCCGGCACCGGGCCGATCTGCTCGAGCAGCACGGCTGCCGAGACGAGCTCGCCGGTCTCGACAGTCGCCCCCTCCGCAAAGAGATCGGTGAAACCGGACAGGTCGAGGCCACCAAGACGGTCGCGGAACGTCTCGACGGTCGCCACCCTCATCAGATGCTGTACGACCTCGACCTCGCGGCCCTCCTCGCCCATCTCGAACTCCACCTTGCCCAGCAGCGTCGGGAGGACCGTCGCGATGTCGCATACCCGGGCGACCGGTTCGGACTCGTCAGCGCGAGCGCCCCGACGAAGGGCCGAGCCGCTCACCGCCTCAGCGGCAGCGATGCCGAACCGCGCGCTGACACCGGACCGCTGGTCGACCGCAGGGCTGCGGCGCAGCCCTCTCGTGAGGCGGGCCACGATATCCAGCAGGTGCGCCGGCACTGGCGCGACAAGGTCAGCCTCCTGCTCGATGACGTCGACCTCGTCGGCCACCTCGAGGGGATAGTGCGTGCGGATCTCGGCGCCGAACCGGTCTTTCAGCGGGGTGATGATGCGGCCCCGGTTGGTGTAGTCCTCGGGATTGGCCGTGGCGACGACCAGCAGGTCCAGGGGTAGGCGCAGGGAGTAGCCGCGGACCTGGATGTCGCGCTCCTCGAGCACGTTGAACATCGCCACCTGGATGCGCTCGGCCAGGTCCGGGAGCTCGTTGAGGCCGAAGATGCCGCGGTTCGAACGCGGCAGCAGACCGTAGTGGATGGTCTCCGGGTCGCCGAGGGTGCGGCCCTCTGCCACCTTGACCGGGTCGACGTCGCCCACCAGGTCCCCGACACTGGTGTCGGGCGTGGCGAGCTTCTCGACGTACCGGTCGTCGCGGTGGCGCCACGAAACCGGCAGGTCATCCCCCAGCTCTGCACTGAGTCGTCGGCAGCGCACGCACCCCGGGAGCCACGGGTCGTCGTTGATCTCGCAGCCGGCCACTACGGGCGTCCACTCATCGAGCAGGGCGGCGAGCGAGCGCATCAGGCGGGTCTTGCCCTGGCCGCGCTCGCCGAGGAGGACGAGGTCGTGACCGGCAAGCAGGGCGGCCTCCAGCTGGGGGAGCACCGTGTCGTCGAGGCCGAGCACGCCGGGAAAGGCCGTCTCGCCTGACGTCAGACGTTCGACCAGGTTCTGGCGGATCTCTGACTTGACCGAGCGAGGAGTGAACCCCTCTGTGTTCAGGGCTGCCAGGGTGGTGGGCTCACGCATGACCTCAGCGTAGGTCGGTCGGGGAAGGGAGACAGATGGCGACCGTGGTCCCCCGATCGGAGCTCGTGATGTCGACGGCTCCGCCATGCGCCAGCACGATGGCCTGCACGATCGACAGGCCGAGCCCGGCTCCGCCCGACGTGCGCGTCCGCGAGGTGTCGGCTCGAGAGAACCGCTCGAACTCCTTGCCGGCCATCGACCGCGGCATACCGGGACCGTCGTCCTGGATCTTGATCTCCACGTCGGCCCCTGCACCGTCAACGGACCGAGTGCCGGCGACGGCGACCGAGACCGAGACCGAGACGGTGGTGCCCCGGGGGGTGTGCCTGATGGCGTTGCTGAGCACGTTGGAGAACACCTGGTGCAACCGGTCGCGGTCGCCCATCACCTGCAGCGGCTCGGGCGGGACCGTCAGACGCCACCGGTGGTCGGGGCTGACGACCCGCGCGTCGTTGACAGCCTCGACGAGCTGCCGGGAGACGTCGACAACCGCTCGATCCAAGGGGCGGCCCGAGTCGAGCCGTGCGAGCAGCAGCAGGTCGTTGACCAGCGAGCCCATCCGCCCGGACTCGGCCTGGATGCGTCCCATGGCGTGCGTCATCGTTGCTGCGTCCTCGGGCGTCCGCCGGGTCAGCTCGGCGTATCCCATGATCGTCGACAGTGGCGTGCGTAGCTCGTGCGAGGCATCCGCAAGGAACTGGCGGACGCGTTGCTCGCTCTCGTGCCGGGTGTCCAGAGCTCGCTCGACGTGGCCCAGCATCGAGTTGAGCGCCGCGCCGACCTGTCCCACCTCCGTCGACGGGTCGGTGAGCTCCGCCGGGACCCGGGCCGTGACCCCTACCTCGCCCGACTCGAGCGGCAGGCTCGTCACCTCGGTGGCGGTCGCGGCCACCCGGAGCAGCGGGCGGAGCTGTCGCCGTACCAGCGCCTGGCCGATCGCGGCAGCGAGCAGCACTCCACCGAGGACGAGCGCCGACTCCCAGGCCACGACGCTGCCGAGGGTGTCCGAGACGTCGTGCGTGCCGAGCCCCGTGACCGACGTCCAGCCCGCCTCCCGCCGGACGATCACGCGGTAGGAGCCGTCCCCCGGTAGCTCGACCGACTGCGGCCGCGAGGACGGGGCTAGGGCGCCGAGCGTCGAGACGGCCGCCCTCCCAAGCGCACGGAGCGAGCCGTCCTCGGTCACGAGGACCACGGACCGGCAGCGGGGGTCGAACCGCCCGAGCAACGTGCCGGCGGCCTGCCCGAAGCCGAGCCCCGGGCCTTGTCCGGGCGGCTGCACCGCGCATGGAAACGCGCTCCCGACCGGACCGCCCACGACGTCTCCGTCCCCGTCCGCCGACCGCGGCGCGCCCTCGTGCCGGTTCGACGCAGCGACGAGCTGCGCGTCGAGGCGGGACATCAGGAACTGCCGCAACGCCAGCGTGGTCACGGCTCCGACCAGGACGGTCACCAGTGCCACCAAAAGCAGGACCGTGGCTATCAGCCGGCCGGTCAGCGAGCGTGGCAGTGACAGCCGATGACGCTCAGGGCGCGGGTTTGAGGACATAGCCCGCCCCGCGCATGGTATGGATCATCGGGTCGCGGCCGGCGTCGATCTTCTTGCGGAGGTAGGAGATGTACAGCTCGACCACGTTCGCCTGACCGCCGAAGTCGTAGTTCCACACCCGGTCGAGGATCTGTGCCTTCGTCAGCACCCTGCGCGGGTTGCGCATCAGGTAGCGAAGCAGCTCGAACTCCGTGACGGTCAGCGTGATCTCCGTGCCACCTCGGCTCACCTCGTGGCTGTCCTCGTCGAGGGCAAGATCACCGACGGTGAGCACGGCGCTGGTCTGGGCGGCCGTCGCACCGGACCTGCGCAGCAGCGCTCGCAGCCGGGCCACTACCTCCTCCAGGCTGAACGGCTTCGTGACGTAGTCGTCTCCACCGGCGGTGAGCCCGGCTATGCGGTCCTCGACCGCATCGCGCGCGGTGAGGAAGAGCACCGGCAGGGCCGGGATCCGCTGGCGGATCTTGCGGAGCACCTCCAGGCCGTCGAAGTCCGGGAGCATCACATCGAGCACGGCAACATCGGGACTGATCTTGGCGGCCTGCGTCAATGCCGCGGCCCCGGTGTGCGCGATGGTCACCTGCCACCCCTCGAGGCGTAGCGCCATGCTGAGCAGCTCGGCGATCGTCGGCTCGTCGTCGACCACGAGGACACGCACCGGCAAGCCGTCGGGGCGGGCGAGAGCGGGCAGCGCTGCGAGACCAGGCGTCGTCATGACGAACATCATGGCCCTCCGCCGTGCTGGTGCGCTGTCACTCTGCTGTGTACGGGCTGTGAACTTTGTGGGACGGTGGTCGCGTCTCCCATCGCACTCGCCGCCGCGTTTGTTGCCGAAGCGGTCTGCGACCGCACTGCCGTACTAAGGTCTTGACGTGGCTCGCCGGAGCCGCGAGACGGCGTGCGGAGGTTGCATGGCTCAGGCGGACGTTGTCGTGAGCGGCCGCGTCGCGACACTGCCGAACCTGCTGAGTGCCGCTCGCCTGCTGGGCGTGCCGCTGTTCCTGTGGCTGGTGCTCGGACCAGAGCAGGACGGGTGGGCGCTCGTGGTTCTCATGGTGTCGGGTTTCACGGACTGGCTCGACGGTTTCCTGGCCCGGACCCTCAACCAGAGCTCACGGCTGGGGCAGCTGCTGGATCCGCTGGCCGACCGCCTGTACATCATCGCGGTGGTCGTCGGACTCGCGGTGCGGGAGATCATTCCGGTCTGGCTCGCGGTCCTGCTCCTGCTGCGTGACGTTCTCCTGCTCTCACTGGTGCCTGTTCTGCGCACCAGGGGTCTCACGGCCCTGCCGGTGCACTTCCTCGGCAAGGCGGCGACAGCGAACCTGCTCTACGCGTTTCCGCTGCTGCTGCTCGGCGACGGCACCGGTGATGTCGCGAGGTTTGCGGACATTCTCGGCTGGGCTTTCGCGATCTGGGGGACGGGCCTGTACTGGTGGGCTGGGCTGCTGTACGGCGCCCAGGTCGTCGCCATCATGCGTACCCCGAACCGGACCGGAGCCACTACGTGAGCGCGAACCCCGATGTGGAAGCCGCTGGCGGGGGAGGTCCCCCCCACGCCGGGCTGCTCAGCCAGATCATGTCGTCCACGCTTGATGCCGACTACCAGGCAGCGGCCGACCGGTCGAGGGCACGCGGGAAGCCCCGGCGACCCGGGCAGGGCATCACGAGTGCCCTCGTGGTGCTGTTGTTCGCGATGATGCTCGCCGTCTCCGCCCTGCGCACCGAGCAGCAGAGGCCAGCGGCGGCCGCGGAGCGCGACATGCTCGTCGCACAGATCCATGCCCGCCAGCACCGGCTGGACGACCTCCAGACCCAGGTGTCCGATCTCGAGGCGGCGGTGGCAGCGGCGCAGGTCCGCACAGCCGATCGCCGCGACGCGCAACGCCAGACCGACGCCGCGGTTCTCTCGCTTGCCGCAGTGGCGGGCGGCGGAGAGGTAACCGGACCGGGCGTCCGGGTGCTGGCGAGCGATGCTCCGGGCGCTGCCGGGAACGGGGCAGGTGGAGTCATCAGAGCAGCCGACCTGCAGCAGCTCGCGAACGCCCTGTGGATGGCCGGGGCCGAGGCCATCGCCATCAACGGCAACCGGCTCACCAGCCTCACCGCCATCCGCTTCGCGGGACGAGCGATCACCGTGGACTACCGGTCGCTGATGCCGCCGTACGTGATCGAGGCGATCGGTGACCCGAACACGATGCCGGCTCGACTCCTCGAGACGCCCGGTGGACAGGCCTGGCTGGGACTGAGGCAGAACTTCGGCATCGGCTTCGAGACCCAGACCTCGAACAACCTCGTGCTGCCCGCCGACACCGCCCTGCAGCTGCGCGAGGCCGAGCCGTTGGTGTCACGATGATCGCCGTCCTCGGGCTCGTGGTGGGGGTGGTGCTGGGCCTGGTGTTCGAGCCGTCGGTTCCCGACGCCTGGCAGACCTACCTTCCCATCGCCGTGGTCGCTGCGCTCGACGCTGTCTTCGGGGCCTTGCGCGCCTATCTCGACGGCATCTTCGACGACAAGGTCTTCGCCGTCTCGTTCGTGTCGAACGTCCTGATCGCCGCTCTGATCGTCTACCTCGGCGACCAGCTGGGCGTCGGCGGGCAGCTGTCCACCGGTGTCATCGTGGTGCTGGGTATCCGCATCTTCTCCAACGTCGCCGCCATCAGAAGGCATATCTTCCATGCCTGAGAGCCTTCGGCCGGGCGCCCGGCGGATGTGGTCGGCGCTGTCGGGGAGACCGAGTCGCAGCCAGCTTGTCGCGGCGGTCCTGCTGGCGCTTCTCGGCTATGCGGCAACCGTCCAGATTCAGCTGACGCACAGCAATGACAACTTCGCCGGCGTGCGCCGGGACAATCTCGTCGAGCTGCTCGACTCGCTGTCCGGCGCGTCGGACCGTGCGCAGCAGCAGATCAGCGAGCTGCAGAAGACCAGGGACGAGCTTGAGGCGAACTCGACGGGCAGTGCTGCAGCGATCCTCGAGGCTCAGCAACGCCTCCGTGACCTGCAGATCCTCGCCGGGACGATCGCCGCGAAGGGACCGGGTGTGACCGTGACGGTGGACGACGTCCAGAGCTCGGTCACAGCGGCGACACTGCTCAACGGCATCGAGGAGCTGCGCGATGCCGGCGCTGAGGTCATCGAGATCAACGACACCGTCCGACTCGTTCAGTCGAGCTGGGTCAGCGGTGCTGCCGGCGCCATCTCGATCGACGGCCATGCCGTCCGAGCGCCGTACGTGATCAAGGCCATCGGCTCTGCGCACACGCTGAGCGACGCCGTCGGTTTCCCGGGCGGTTTCGCCGACGAGGTGGCCTCGCTCGGGGGCACGGTCACCGTGAGCGAGCACGACACCGTTGAGATCACGGCGTTGCACCCCCTGGTGCAGCCTCAGTACTCTCACCCCACCGGCTCGTAGTCACCAGCGAAGGAGCTCACGTGTTTCCCGAGGACCTGCAGTACACAGCGGAGCATGAGTGGGTCCGCGGTACCGCCGCAGCCGGCTCCACGATCCGGGTCGGCATCACTGACTTCGCGCAGGATGCTCTCGGTGACATCGTGTACGTCAACCTTCCCGAGGTGGGGGCGGAGGTCTCCGCGGGCAGCGCGATGGGCGAGCTGGAGTCCACCAAGAGCGTGAGCGACCTGTTCGCCCCGCTGGCGGGGACCATCAGTGCAGTCAACGAAGAGCTGAGCGACAAACCGGAGCTCTGCAACACCGATCCGTACGGCCAGGGCTGGCTTGTCGAGCTGACCGTGAGCGAGGACGCCGCTGCCAGATCTTTGCTGACTGCCGATGCCTACGAGGCCACGGTAACCTCACAGTAGAGTCAGCCTCCGGGGGTCTGTCGCGGAGCGTCGCGCATCCACGAGGTGTGAGGAGGGAACGATGTCGTACTGCACGTCCTGCGGTCACCAGAACCCGGAGAGCTCGCGCTTCTGCGCCAACTGTGGACATCGGCTGGCCGCACCCGAGGGCCGTGTCGAGTCCACGTCCACGATCAACTTCGGCGGTCCGGACCGCGGTGAGATCGAGGACGACGGTCGGCTGACCGCCGAAGAGCAGGCGGCGGTTGATGCACTGCCCGCCGGCAGTGCGCTGCTCGTCGTTCAGCGCGGCCCCAGTGCCGGCAGTCGTTTCCTCCTGGACACCGACGAGGTCTCCGCCGGGCGCCATCCCGACAGCGACATCTTCCTCGACGATGTCACCGTCAGCCGCCGGCACGCCGTCTTCCGCCGGACGTCCGACGGGTACCTCGTCGCCGACGTCGGCAGCCTCAACGGAACCTACGTGAACCGGGACCGTATCGACGAGGTCCTGCTCTCCGGGGGCGATGAGGTTCAGATCGGCAAGTACCGGCTCGTCTACTTCGCCCCGGTCTAGTGCCCTCGAGCACGTCGGCGCGACCGGCGGGTCGTCTCGGGATCGGGGAGGTGCTTCGCCGGCTGCGGCCGGACTTCCCGGATGTGAGCATCTCGAAGATCCGCTTCCTCGAGTCGGAGGGGCTCGTGGAGCCGCAACGCACGGCATCCGGGTACCGCAAGTTCAGCTACGCCGACCTCGAGCAGCTTCGCTACGTGCTGTCTGCGCAGCGCGACCACTACCTCCCGCTGCGGGTCATCCGGTCACATCTCGACGCGATGGCCAGGGGGCTCGAGCCACCCCGCATCGCCGGCGACGCACCCCGGGCGCCTCGCCCGGGTGGCGCACGCGCGACAGCGGACGACCCCGGTGCACCGCCTCGCCTGCGGATGTCCAGAGCCGAGCTGCTGGCCAACTCGGGGCTTACCGACGACCAGCTCAGCCAGCTGCACGAGTACGGTCTGGTGCGGCCGCATCTCGGTGAGGACCACTACGGGAGCGTGGCGTTGAGTGTCGCCACTGCTGTGGCGTCGTTGTCGCGCCACGGGCTCGAGCCTCGACACCTGCGCGCCTTCAAGACGGCCGCGGAGCGTGAGGTGGGCCTCATCGACCAGGTCGTCGACCCGATGCAGCGCCAACGGGACGAGAACGCCGGCGCCCGGGCTGCCGAGCTTCGAGACGAGCTTGCCGCGCTAGCCGTCCAGCTGCATGTCGCTCTCGTCAGGCAAGCCCTCGCGAGTCCTCGCTGATCCTCTCCGCGACTCGTGGGGAGGGGTAGGGTTGGGACGTGCGAGAGGTCGAGGTAGTCGGAGTCCGCGTCGAGATGCCTTCGCAGCAGCCCATCATCTTGCTGCGTGAGTCGTCGGGGGAGCGCTACCTCCCTATCTGGATCGGCGCCGTGGAGGCCACCGCGATCGCCTTCGCCCAGCAAGGCGTGGTGCCGCCTCGGCCGCTGACCCACGACCTGCTCAAGGACGTGCTGGACGCGACGGGACACCAGCTCAGCGAGGTTCGCATCACCGAGGTCAAGGAGGGTGTGTTCTATGCCGTCCTGGTCCTCGGTGAGTCCATCGAGGTGAGCGCTCGACCCTCGGACTCGATCGCGCTGGCCCTACGCACCGGCAGCCGCATCGTCTGCAGCGACGAGGTGCTCGACGAGGCGGGCCTGGCCGTGCCCGACGACCAGGAGGAAGAGGTCGAGAAGTTCCGCGAGTTCCTCGACCAGATCACTCCAGAAGACTTCGTGCCGAATGCCGAATGAGCACTCTCGACCTCAGGTAGCGAGTTAGGGTCAGGACACGCGACGCTGGTGGCTGGCGTCGTTGACGCGGCAGACGGATCGCCGTACCGTCGATGGAGAACTTCCCCCGCTGTAACTTCCGATCGTGACGGCGGGACCTGCTGACCCGGAGGTCACCGTGCCCCACGACAACGACGTGTCCCCGGCGGACCAGATGTCCGCCGACCACGGGAGCCGACGAGCCACCGAGCAGGGCCTGCTCTTCGACGACGACGTCGCGCCGATGCCCGAGGATGTCGGCTACCGCGGACCCACCGCCTGCACCGTCGCCGGAATCACCTACCGCCAGCTGGACTACTGGGCGCGAACCGGCCTTGTCGAGCCGACGGTCCGCACGGCCGGCGGCTCCGGGACCCAGCGGCTCTACTCCTTCCGCGACGTGCTCCTGCTCAAGGTGATCAAGCGGCTCCTCGACGCCGGTGTCTCCCTGCAGCAGATCCGGAGCGCGGTGCACCACCTGCGTGAGCGCGGAACGGACGGCTTGACCGAAGTGACCTTGATGAGCGACGGCGCGACCGTGTACGAGTGCCGCTCAGCGGACGAGGTCATCGATCTGCTGCAGGGTGGGCAAGGGGTCTTCGGTATCGCCATCGGTGGCGTCTGGCGCGAGATCGAGGGCTCCCTCGCAGAGCTACCCGGCGAGCGGGCCGAGCGGGCGGGCGATCCCCATCCAAGTGACGAGCTCGCCGTCCGACGGCAGGCGCGGCTGTCCGGCTGACCGCTTGCCTTGGCGGCCGCTGGTAATGTGGACACGCCGCACCAGTTGCGCGGGAGAGTCCGGTCACGTGCCGGCGCCGAAGGGAGCCTCCTAGTGACCGCGCAGATAGTAGCCGCGCAGAGTCTGCTGGACCTCGAGTCGGCGGCCCCCTTCTCTCGACGCCACATCGGGCCCGGACCCGACGAGCAGCAGACGATGCTCAGCGAGCTCGGCTATGACAGCCTCGCCGCGCTGATCCACGCCGCCATGCCCGACCGGATCCGGCACGGCAGCGACCTCGATATCCCTGCGGCGCTGAGCGAGGTGCAGGCGCTGGAGCGTCTTCGCGCCCTCGCCGCACAGAACAACCCCCTGGTGCCGATGATCGGCCTTGGTTACCACGGCACGGTCACTCCGGCGGTCATCCGGCGCAACGTGCTCGAGAACCCGTCGTGGTACACCGCCTATACGCCGTACCAGCCCGAGATCTCTCAAGGGCGGCTCGAAGCCCTCCTCAACTTTCAGACGATGGTCTCCGACCTCACGGGCCTGCCGACCGCGAACGCCTCGCTCCTCGACGAGGCGACAGCGGCGGCCGAGGCCATGACGTTGGTGCGGCGAGCGAACCGCGCCAACACCTCACGCCGCTTCGTGGTCGACGGGGACTGCCTTCCCCAGACCGTCGCGGTCATGCAGACCCGTGCCCGCGCGATGGGCATCGACATCGTGGTCGCCGACGTGTACGCCGACCTGCCGGACGAGGACTATGTGGGCGTGCTCATCCAGTATCCAGGGGCAAGTGGTCGCATCGGCGACCCCCGGCCGGTGATCGAGAAGGCGCACGCCGCCGGTGCACAAGTCGTCGTGGCCGCAGACCTGCTGGCGCTGACGTTGCTCGAGGCGCCCGGCACGTTCGGTGCCGATGTCGTGCTGGGCTCGAGCCAGCGCTTCGGGGTGCCGCTCTTCTACGGTGGCCCCCACGCGGGCTATCTGGCTGTCCGTGCAGGCCTCGAGCGTCACCTGCCTGGACGGCTCGTCGGGGTCTCGGTGGACGCCGAAGGCCGCCGCGCCTACCGTCTCGCGCTGCAGACGCGGGAACAGCACATCCGCCGGGACAAGGCGACGTCCAACATCTGCACGGCCCAGGTGCTGCTCGCCGTCGTCGCCTCGATGTATGCCGTGTACCACGGACCTGCCGGCCTCACTCGCATCGCGACCCGAACCCACCGCTACGCCGTGCTGCTTGCGGCGGCTCTCCGCGATGCAGGGCACCGGCTCGAGCACGACTCCTTCTTCGACACGGTGTCGGTGGTGGTGGAGGCTGGAGCCACTGCCCTGGCCGCCCGCGCTCGCCAGCTCGGGTTGCATGTCCGCCTCATCGATGACGACCACATCGGGGTGTCGCTGTCCGAGCTGACGACCCGCGGTCACGTCGAAGCGGTGCTGAGCGCCTTCGGCGTCGAGGCCGTCGACCTGGACGCGATGGACTCCGGCACACCCGATGCCCTGCCCGCGGGCCTGCGCAGGACCACCGAGTTCCTGACACATCCCGTCTTCTCCTCGCACCGCTCGGAGACGAGCTTGCTGCGCTACCTGCGCCGGTTGTCCGACAGCGACTACGCGCTCGACCGCGGCATGATCCCGCTCGGGTCGTGCACCATGAAGCTCAACGCGACTGCCGAGATGGAGCCGATCAGCCTCCCGGGTTTCGCCAACCTGCACCCGTTCGCTCCGGCGGAGGACGCAACCGGCTATCGGATCATGATCGACATGCTGGAGCGATGGCTTTCCGAGATCACCGGGTACGCCGCCGTCTCGATCCAGCCCAACGCGGGGTCGCAAGGAGAGCTGGCCGGGCTCATGGCGATCCGCGACTACCACGTCTCGCGCGGCGACGCACGGCGCGACGTGTGCCTCATCCCATCGAGTGCGCACGGCACCAACGCCGCATCGGCCGTCATGGCCGGGATGCGCGTTGTCGTCGTCAAGGCCGAGGACGACGGCGCCATCGACCTCGGCGACCTCACGGCGAAGTGCGAATCGCACGCCGGCGAGTTAGCCGCCATCATGGTGACGTACCCGTCGACCCACGGCGCGTTCGAGGACACCATCACGGACCTCTGCTCCATCGTGCATGAGCATGGGGGACAGGTCTACATCGACGGGGCCAACCTCAATGCGCTGCTTGGGCTGGCCAAACCAGGTCACTTCGGCGGAGATGTCTCCCACCTGAACCTGCACAAGACCTTCTGCATCCCGCACGGCGGCGGGGGGCCGGGCGTCGGTCCGGTTGCTGTCGCGGCTCACCTGACCCCCTACCTGCCGTCCCATCCGGCGCATCCCGACCCGAGCCGTCGCAGCGGGATCGGGCCGATCAGCGCGGCGCCCTACGGCTCGGCTGGAATCCTGGCTATCTCATGGGCCTACATCGCCATGATGGGGGCGGCGGGCCTGACGGAGGCGACGCAGGTGGCCATCCTGTCGGCGAACTACCTCGCGCATCGGCTGCAGAAGCATTTCCCGGTGCTCTACAAGAGTCATGGCGACCTAGTGGCCCATGAGTGCATCCTGGACGTCCGGGCGCTGACGAGGACGAGCGGCGTGACCGTCGACGACATCGCCAAGCGGCTCGTCGACTACGGCTTCCACGCGCCGACGATGAGCTTCCCGGTCGCCGGCACGTTCATGGTGGAGCCGACGGAGTCCGAAAGCCTGTCGGAGCTCGACAGGTTCTGCGCGGCCATGATCGCGATCCGTGCCGAGATCGAGGACATCGAGCAGGCACGCACGTCGCTCGCGGACAGCCCGCTGACCCATGCGCCGCACACGACCCGCACGTTGGTGGGGGACTGGGACCGGGCCTACCCTCGAGACGTCGGTGCCTTCCCGGCGGGCTACCGGGCCGACAAGTACTGGCCGCCGGTCGGCCGCATCGACCAAGCGTACGGCGATCGCAACCTCGTCTGCGCGTGTCCACCCCCGGAGCTGTTCGCTGTCGAGGGGAGCTAGCCGGCCCCGGCCGATGCCGTGTCGGTCCGCGGACGGCAGGTGGACCCGTGGGGTCCGGCGACCACATGTAGCTGGGTAGGTACTCGGGCACGCAGCTCACTGAGGTGGCTGACCAGCCCGATCGTCCTGCCACCGGAGCGAAGCGCGTCGAGCTCGTCGAGCACCTCGTCACGGGTCTCGTCGTCGAGCCCTCCGAAGCCCTCGTCGACGAACAGCGTGGCGAGCTCGGTGCCTCCGACCTCCGACGTCACGACGTCCGCCAGACCCAGCGCCAGGCTGAGGCTGACGTAGAACGTCTCGCCTCCGGACAGCGTTGCAGGGTCGCGCGTTCGGTCGGTGTGGCTGTCGTGGACGGCCAGGCCCAGGCCGCCACGAGTGTCGCCGGCGCCCCGAGTCATCGTGTGCTCGAGCTGGTACCGGCCGCTGCAGATCGCATCGAGGCGGGCGTTCGCCGCCTCGACGACCTGTGCCAGCCGCGCAGCCAACACGTAGTTCGACAGCGCCGTCCGTGTCACGTTGTCGGCTGAGCTGCCGCTGCAGACGCCGGCGACGTCGTCCGCGAGATCCTTGGCCCGCCGCATAGGTGCGAGCTCGCTGACACCCACCGCAAGCTGTGTCACCAGCTCCTCCAGCCGCACCTGGCGGCGCCGGACCGCGGTGGCGAGACCGCTGGCTTCGTGCGCGGACTCGCCGGTCGCTGCCGCGGCCGCCTCGAGACCGGCCAGGTCAGGAGCGGCGGCGGCAGCAGCAGCCACCAGGGCTGGGTCTCGCAGGTCGCGCCTACACACCTCGATCTCACCGAGATGCGCCCGGTTGAGCGCCTCCAGCGTTGCCGTCTCCGGCTGGGTCAGGGCAGCGCCGAGCACATCCTCCGCGCTGCTGAAGCACGACTCTTCCAGTGCGGCGGACAGGCGCGAATGGGCCTGACCCAGCACCCGCCGTGCCTGCTCGAGCTCGCGGGACGCGGCCTCGAGGCGCCGACCGAGCTCCAGCTGCCTCCTGGCCAGCTCGAGCGCTGCCGCTACCCGCACGTCGGCACCGAGCTCGTCCGTCAACCGTCCGAGGCCGACCGTCAGGCGCGTCTGCAGGTCCTGGACCAGCTCGTCGTGTCGGTCCGCCTCCGTCGTGGCCGACTCGAGAGCCGCAGATGTCTCCTCACAGCGTTGCAGTAGTCGCGCCAGATCGGCGTCGAAGCGGGACTGCTGCTCCGCAGCGCTTGCCGCTGCCGAGATGTCGACAGCGACCTCGTCGACGAGCTGTTGAGCCTGCGCGACCGCGAGACCCCCGCTCCTGACGAGAGCGTCGGTGTTGGCGGTCCAGCTGTCTTCGATTCGACGGTCGATGTCGTCGGCGGCGGCCCGCGCCTGCGTGACGCATGCATAGAGCTCGGCCTCCTGCGGCCCGTTGACATGGGTGTCCGAAGGGGCTGCCGGAGATGGGTGCGTCGTGCTGCCGCAGACCGGACAGCTCTCGCCGGGGCGGAGGTGTTGCGCCAGCTCGGCTGCCATCCCGGCGAGCAGGCGCTCCTTCGCGGCGAGCCACCTCTCAGTGATCTCCAGGGCCGCCTCATGCGCGGCCAGCTGCCGATCGCGCAGGTCGAACCTGGCGGCCTCCAGCGCGACGGCCTCGCGGCTTGCGGCCAGTACGGCTCTGGCATGCGCAAGGCGCGCCTCGCCGCCGACGCCGCGTGCTACGACCGCAGCCTGCTCCCCGATCTGCCGGCGAAGTGCTGCGACGACGGCTGGCTGTCCACTGACCTCCGCGCCCAGCAGCTCGCGCTGGGTCACCAACGCGAAGCGACGCTCCGCGGCGCCCTCGATGAGTCGAGCCAACGTGTCACATTCCTGCTCGACGTCGAGCAGCTCGCTCAGCCTCGGCACGCGGGCAGTCAGCGTGTCGAGGTCGGCGGCGCTACCGTCGGGGGAGTGCGGCAGGTGGGCTTGCGTGGCGCGGGCGTCCGCGACGGCGTCGGCAGCGCGCGACTCAGCAGCCGCCGCGTCGGCGGTGAGCCGCACGAGCGGTAGCAGCGCCTCGGCCGCTCGAGCCCGCGTCACCTGCAGCTCGCGAGCAGCCACCAGGTCGGCGGCGGCCGTGAGCTCGTCATGGCGGCGCAGGGAGTCGCAATGGCGACGCCGCAGGTCGGCACACGCCCGCGCCTGGTCGTACGCATGCTGCGCGTGCTTGCCCGACGTCAGCGCGTCCTCGAGGTGCGCATCGGCCCGCTCGACCTCGTCTTGACCCGAATCGGCGAGCTGCCGGGCTGCAGTCAGCAGCTCTGACCAGTCTGCAAGCGCCTCCGGCAGTGCGAAGCGCTCGTCTGCGTGGACCGGGGAGCACACCTCCTCCAGCCGTGCGACGAGCCGGTCCAGCCGATCTGCCTGGTCCTGGTACCGCCGTGACTGCACGCGGCGGTGCTCCCCGAGCCACCGCTCGACGGCCTGGAACCGCTGAGTGCCGAACAGCGACTCCAGGACCCTCTGCCGGTCCCGCCCGCCCGCCCGGAGGAACGTCTGGAACTCCCCTTGCGCGAGAAGCACGACCTGGCAGAACTGGTCACGGTTGAGCCCGAGCAGGCCTGTGAGCAGGTGACCCACCTCGTCCGCGCGGGACGACCTCGCCACCCAACCCCCGTCGAGGTGCTCCTCGACGCTCGCCCGCGCCTTCTCCTCGACCCACCCCGACCTGGCGCGTCGGGACGGACGCAGCCAGGGCGGGTGGCGGGTGATGCGCAAGCGGCGACCCCGCAAGGTCACCTCGAGGACGATCCGCGGGCCGAGACCCTCCCGGGCGTGGTGGCTGCGGTAGGCCTTCGCCTTGTCGCGCAGACCAGGCACCTGACCGAAGAGGCCGAAGCAGATGGCGTCCAAGATGCTGGTCTTGCCGGCACCGGTCTCGCCGGTCAGCAGGAAGACCCCCGCCGCGTTCAGGGGGTCGAAGTCGATGACCTCGGTCCCGGCGAACGGTCCGAAGGCGGTGATCTCCAGCCGGTGCACCCTCATGACGCGGCGGCTGCGCTGATCCGGCAGGCGTCGCAGGCACGTCCCACCAGCAACGCCTCGGCCGCATCGATCGGCCGCCCCGCCACATCGGCGTAGAAGTCGGCGACGGTCTGTGCGTCGCTTCGTCCCGCTGCCTGACGCCGACCTGCGGCTGCGGGGTCCAACCCCACCTCCCCGACGGGGTCGAACATCAGCACCAGAATGTGCGGAAACCGCTGGCGCAGCTGGTCCATCGCGCCGTGCGGGCGCCGGGCGTCGGTCAACGTGGCCTGCACCCACGACTGCTCGGCATCGCGGTGGTCGCGGTCGTGCAACAGCGAGCCCAGCGTGCCACGAAGCGTCGCCAGCGCCCGCGGCACCGGAGCCGGCAGGAACTCAGCACTGGTGAGGCCGCGCGGGCCGAGCTCGACCAGCCACGAGCCCTTCACATGGTGCTGCTCCGAGAACGAGTAGGCGATCGGTGAACCGCTGTAGCGAACCCCCGGAGCCAGCGTGTGCCGGCCGTGCAGGTGTCCGAGCGCGGCGTAGTCCACTCCGTCGAAAGTCTCCCGGGCGACGCTCTTGACACCGCCGACGCTGATGTCCCGCTCGCTCTCGCTGCGGACGGCTCCGGTGACGAACGCGTGCGCCAGGACCACGGAGCGCGTACCGCTCGGCCGCGCCGCGAGGTCGCGGCGGACCCGCCTCATCGCCTCGTCCAGCACCGCCTGGTGGCTGCGCTGCTCGAGCTCCCAGGCGGCCCACACCAGGTCCGGCTCGAGGTAGGGGATCGCGTAGATCGCCACAGCGCCGTGGCCGTCGGTCAAGACCACCGGGATGCCGACCGCGGCGGGATCGGTCCTCAGATGGATGCCGGCGGCGTCGATGAGGCTGGCGGCGAACCCGAGGCGCGGCGCCGAGTCGTGGTTCCCGCTCGTCATCACCACCCGGACGCCGACGTCGAGCAGACGTCGCAGAGCTGAGCCGGCCAGCTCGACGGCGTCCACAGGGGGCAGTGCCCGGTCGTAGATGTCACCACTGACGACGACCACGTCGACGCACTCGCGGCGGACGACCTCGACGAGGTGGTCGACGAAGGCTGCTTGCGCACCCAGCAGCCCGACCCGGTGGAAGGATCGCCCGAGGTGCCAGTCGGAGGTGTGCAGCACACGCATGACCTCAACCTAGGAGCGGCTCCCGACAGTTCCGTGGCTCACACGCCGCACCGCTGGCTCAGCCGCCGAGCACCCGCTCCGGGTGGCTGTAGACGACGTACCGGGTGTCGCGGGCGAAGCCGCACACCGTGACGCCGGCGCGCTGCGCCAGCTGGACCGCCAGGCTGGAGGGGCCGCCCACGCCCAGCACGACCGAGATGCGCCCGGCGACTGCCTTGGCGATGATGTCGAATCCGACCCGGCCGCTCACACAGAGGATCGACCGCTCGTCGTACGACGTCGTGCCGAGCATCCGCGCACCGAGAACCTTGTCGACGGCGTTGTGCCTGCCCACGTCCTCCCGGGCAACGCGGAGCGAACCGGCGTAGTCGAAGACGCCGGCGGCGTGGACGGCGCCGGTCTTCGTGAAGACCGGCTGCGCCGCCCGTAGCGTGCCCGGCAGCGAGCTCAGCAGGACAGGGTCGACCGGCTCCCGGCCCTCCAATGGCTCATCGGAGGAGGTGAACACGTCGTCGAGGCTCTGGGTGCCGCACACCCCGCACGCCGACGAGACGGCGGTCAGGCGCGCGGCCGGGTTCCGGTGCGGCGGACGATCGAGCTGCACAGTCACGACGTTGTAGTGCTGCTCCCGGGTGAGGGTGCTGTCTAGGCAGTAGGTGATGGTGCGTGGCGACTCGTCGTGGTCCAGGACGCCTTCGCTCATCAGGAAGCCGGCGGCGAGCTCGAAGTCTGCTCCCGGGGTCCGCATCGTGACGGCGATCCGGTGGGCGGCCTCCCCCGGCCATCCCAGGCGAACTTCCAGGGGCTCCTCGGTGATGACCCGGTCCGGGCGACGCGTCACGCGCCCAGCGACGACCTCGTGGACGGTCCGCTGCGTCGTCGGCCCCGGGCGTGTCGCGTCGGTCACCTCCGCAGGCTACCGCGAGCAAACGGGCGCTCAGTGGCATCGGTGCGACAGCGCCCGATTGGGTAGATTGACGGCGATGAGTGATACACGTACGCAGGCCGTCCCGCCGGCCCATGCCCGTCGCGTCCGCCGGGCGACCCGCCCCATCCACGGCCCGCTCACCCTGGCCGCAGTGCTGTTGACGGCGTTCGTGATCTACACCGTGCTCGTGGTCAACTGGAGCCCCTTCATCCGGCTCGACTTCTTCCTGGACCGCAACTTCCACGTGCACTCGCTCTGGCCGTTGCTGCACATCGTGGACCGGATCGGTCAGCGGGCGGTCTGTCTGCCGATCCTCACGAGCGTCATCGCGGTGACGGCGTGGCGACACCGGTCTTGGCGGCCAGCACTTCTCGGGATCGCCGGGATCTTCGTCGTCAACCTGCTGGTGCTCATCGCCAAGCTTGCGATGGCACGCGGCCGGCCGTTGGCGGGGGAGTCGTTCTTCTCCGACGGCGACATGTACCCGAGTGGTCATACGGCGAACATCCTTGTCGTGTATGGCCTGTGCTATCACTTCGTGACTCACTACGGCCACGTGTCGGATCGGGTGAGGAAGCTACTCGCGGTCGCAGTCGTCGTGCTGTCGGTCCTCATGCTGATCACGTCGCTGCTGCTCCGGTGGCACTGGTTCAGCGATCTGGTCGGCGGGTTCATGGTCGGGGGAGCCGTCCTTGCGCTCACCGTCGGGATAGACGCCGCAGTGCCGTTCCGGTCCCCGAAGATGGTTGTGATTCCCCAGCGTCAGCTCGCGGCGGACCCTCGGCGAGTCAGCCTTCGGCGAACGCGGCCCGGCTCGCCAGCAGGCGTCTCAGGTCGTCTGTACCGTCGCTGATAGCGCGTCGGGCGAACTGGTCCAGCGCCGAACCCGCCAGCGCGGCCTCGGCGAGCTGCGCGGTCTCCTCGGAGGCGGCGTAGCGCGGGTAACCGGCCAGGCAGGACAGCTGCACCACCCAACCGTTGCGGAACGCCGCGGTCGCAGGCAGGTCCGCGAAGTAGCGGGCGACATACGGGCGGGTGACTTCTGCCTGCGCGGCCCTGAAGAACGAACCGCACAAGGCGTAGAGATCGTGGTTGCTGATCTGGGTGTCGTGGGCGATGGTTTCCCACGTCGCCGCCTTGCCCTCCGCAGTCGGGATGGCGGCGCGACACCGGAGCGCCCAGACGGCTCCCTGCGAAGACGTGTCGTCCATCCGCTCGTGCTTTATCTCGTCGCGTCCGGCCACCCCCAGGGCACACAGCTGCATCAAGGTGCGCCACCGCACGTCGGCGTCCACGAGCAGCCCGTCGGGCGCGTGACCGTCCAGCCACGACCACAGCATGGTGATGTCGGTGCTGACGCGCAGGAGCTGGCGGCTCACCAGCAGCTGGCGGTTGCTCCCTGTCTCTGCTGCCCTCAGCAGGTCGGCGACGAGCGACTCGAGCCGCTCGACCTGAGCCGCGGTATGGAGATAGGTACCGGAGCGCTCGGTCGACTCGGTCAGCACCCGGTCAACCACCTGGTCCTCCGGCTCGTGCGGCAGTGCGGAGCAGACGATGCCGAGATAGTCGTCAGGACTGATCCGAGCATCGAGCAGGTCGTCGCGCACTGCTCGCCAGATGACGGCGCGGCTCACCGGGCTCTGGATGCGTGGCAGCAGGCCGGCCACCTTGGCCATCGCAGCGGCGTCGAGCTGGATCTTCGCCCAGCTTTCGTCCTCGCTGTCGGCGAGCACGACGGCCGCGGCGCTCGAGCTGTCGAGGGGTAGCTCGGTCGTCTGCTCTGTGATGACGACCGGCACAGTCGTGGCGGCGCCCTGTTCGTCGTACGACGTCACCTTGATCGCATGCGTCCGGGAGACGCCTGCTGGCGATCCGTTGCGGCGTTCGAGGATGGTCGGCGCTCCCTGACTGGCCGATAGCGTGTCGACGCCAGACGTCGTGAGCCATGAACGCGTCCAGTCGCCCAGGCTCTTGCCGCTGGCCCGCTCCCAGCTAGTCGTCAGGTCTTCCAGCGTGGCGTTCGCGTACGCGTGCGTCGTCAGGTGGTCCACGATGCCCGCGATGAAGGCATCCTCGCCGAGGTAGTTGTTGAGCTGCCGGAGGACCACAGCGCCTTTAGCGTAAGAGATCCCATCGAAGTTCGTAAGCGCCGAGTGCGCGTCGGGGGAGCCGTTGCCGGCCACCGGGTGCGTGGACGATCGCTGGTCGGCGTCGATGCCCCGGCCCTTGTTCGACAGCGCGAAAAGCAGCCAGTTGTCCGTGAAGTCTGTCGCGTCGACGCACACCCGGTGTCCCATGTAGTCGGCGAAGGACTCGTTGAGCCACAGGTCGTCCCACCAGCGCATCGTGACAAGGTCACCGAACCACTGGTGCGCCATCTCGTGGGCAACCACGTTGGCGCGGTCACTGCGCTGGGCGTCCGTGGCCTGCGCCTTGAACACCATGTCGTCGGCGAACGTGACACAGCCCGGGTTCTCCATGGCGCCAGCATTGAACTCGGGCACGAACACCTGGTGGTAGTCGCCGAAGAGGTACCTAATCCCGAAAAGACGGTGGTACTCGTCGAAGCACTCGCCCGTCAGCTTGAAGAGCTCATCGGCGTCCTTGTCGAGATGCTGCGCAAGCGACCGCCGGCAGTGCAGGCCCAGGGTGATTCCGTCGTGCTCGCGCATGATCGAGTGATAGGGGCCGGCGACGAGCGTCATGAAGTAGGTGGCCAAGGGTTTCGTGCCGGACAGCTCCCACCAGCCCTTGGGCGCCTCGCCGCCGACGGTCTCCTGTGCCTTCGCCTGACCGTTGCCGACGACTTTCCACTCGGCCGGGACTCTGACCCGAAGCCTCAGCTCCGCCTTGAGGTCCGGTTGGTCGAAACACGCGAAGACGCGTGGCGCCGCGTCGAGAAACGTCATCGCGTACACGTAGGCGCGCCCGTCCTCGGGGTCGACACATCGGTGCAGACCCTCACCGTCGTGGGAGTACCGCATCGTTGCTGTCAACGCAAGCTGGTTGGTTCCGGTCGTGGGGTGGAGAGGTATTCTTTCGCCGGACAACAGGCTCGGCTCGATCGTGTGACCGTTGAGCTCGACCGTGTGCAGCGTCTCCGGGGCGATGTCTACGAACGTCGGACGTCCGTCGGAGCTCGTGAAGGTCACGACCGTCGTGGAACCGAAGACGCCCTCGCCCCGATCGAGGTCCAAGTCGATCTGGTAGCTGCTCACATCGATGGAGGCTGCTCGCTCCCGCGCATCGCCCACAGTCAGGTTGGCCATCCTCGAAGCCTAGTAGTGGCCCGGCGACGACGGCGGTGACGGCTATTCTGCGCGAGTGGACTGGAACCTGCGCACATGCGGCCGCGCGGGGCATGAGACCTACGCCCCGGACGAGCAGGAGCTGCGGGACCGTCTTCGGGTGGAGACGCCTGCGGGGGACGCCTGGCGCTGCCTGCGCTGTGCCACCTACGTGGTAGGGCAGCCCAAGGGGTTCGGGCCCGCCGACGAGGCCCCTGAGGTGCCGCGCGGCCGCCTGCTAAGAGACCGGCGGATCATGCGGTTGCTGGCGGTTGAGCGAGTGCTGCGCGGTCTCGGGCTGCTGGTGCTCGCGACCCTCGTCTTCGCCTTCCAGGGATCTCGCGACGTGCTGCACCGGTCCTTCGTCAACGACCTTCCACTGCTGCGCCCCCTTGCCGACCAGATCGGCTGGAATATCGACAGCTCGACGGTCGTCAACGGCGTGAGTGAAGCCTTCGCCCTGTCGAGCGCCACGCTCACCTGGATCGCCGTCGGCCTCATTGCGTACGCCCTCATCCAGTTTGTGGAGGGAACAGGTTTGTGGCTGATGAAGCGGTGGGGTGAGTACTTCGCGGTGGTCGTCACCAGTCTCTTCCTGCCATGGGAGATGTACGAGGTCATCCACCGGGTGACCGCGCTGCGCGTCGTACTCCTGCTCGTCAACATCGCTGCCGTCATCTGGCTTATCTGGTCCAAGCGCTTGTTCGGCCTGCGCGGCGGAGGCGCGGCCTTCCACGCGGAGCACCACGCCGAGAGCCTCATCACCATCGAGCGTGCGGCCGTCGCGGCCGAGAAGTGAGGACCGCGGACGCCAACGTCTGGAGATG